>CAMNPN010000092.1 GCA_946548085.1 uncultured Prevotella sp.
CCCGAAGACGGTGATGTCGTTGGAGGAATGTCTGGAGTACATCAAGCAGGATGAACTCGTCGAGGTGACCCCGAAGTCGATGCGTATGCGAAAGACCATCCTCGACCACGATCAGCGTAAGAAAGCCGCGATTAAGAAGGATTGAAGATTGAAATCATAAAACTTAATGCTTAAATCTTAAAGTTTAAAGGAAGATGAAGAGGCTGGGTTATGTCGTGATGATGTTGATGTCGGTGTCGATGACGGCACTGGCCGATATCGGAACGATATACGATAAAGCCGACAGCCTCTACAATCAACAACAATACGACGAAGCCCAGAAACTGGCCCTCGAAGCCCTCTCGCTGTGTAAGGACTCGACGGATGTGGCCGATTGTACCAGTCTTCTGGCACTGATCCACGTGAGGAAGGGCGAGTTTGGCGAGGCCGTGAGATACGCCAAGCGCTGCAATGCCATAGACGTGGCCTCGGGCGATCCCGACGCCATCTCGTCGTCGCTCAACACCCTTGCAGGCATCTATATGTCGATGCGCCAACCCGAGGAGGCTGAGAAATATATCCTGAAAGCCATCGGCTATGCCCAGAAGGCAAATCATCCCCAGCGTCTGGCTGTACTTCACGGTATGGCCTCAGAGGTGTATCATCACCTGAAGCAGGAAAAAAAAGCCCTTGACTATGCTACGAAAGCCTACGAGATGGAGAAGCACTTAGGGCGTCATGACAAGATGGCGATCCGCCAGGCTGAGCGCGCTGCGGCACTGATGGGCTTGAAACGTTACGATGAGGCCCAAGAGGCTTTGGCTGAGGCTATTCCTGGACTCAGGGAGAGTGGTAACCTGCACTCGCTCGGCATAGCCTGTAACCAGATGGGGCAAATGATGCATAAGCAGGAGAATGACTCTGCCGCTGTGCGCTATTTTAATGAGGCGCTGGCCATCTTCACTCAACAGCACGACCTCTTCAACGAGGCCACTTCGCGTATGGGACTCTATCAGGCCCTTCGTGACACAGATCCTGCACTGGCCATGCAACACAACGACCGCTATAGCGAACTGCGAGACTCGCTCTACGACGAGAAGACAGGCGAACTGCTCTCGAAATATGCTGCCGAATACGGCTACGATGAGTTGCAGACTGAGAATGAAGAGATGCAAAAGGCGCATCGTCGCTCGATGGTCATAGGTGGTATCATTCTGGTGGCTTTGCTTATTACTGGTTTGGCGCTCTACCAGTGGATGCGCCGTAGGGAGCAGAAACATACCGAGCAACTGATTCGCCAGATACAGGAACTCTCAGCCGTCCTGGAGGTCGGGGATGGGGTGCAGACGAATCCCGTAGAAACCGAGGAGGCACTCGAGACCGAGCCTGAGGAAGAAACGGAGGATCACCTGTTCCTGATGCGCGTGTTGAAAGCCGTGAACGACGGCTTGCCCACAGGCCGCTATGGCGTGGATGACATCGCCTCGGAACTGAATATGGGTACACAGACCTTCCGCCGTCGTCTGATGAAGGTGACCGGCGACTCGCCCAAGGCCTTTATCTCTGCCATCCAGATGGAACGGGCTGCCAAGTTGCTCACCATGTCGCCCGATATGCCTGTTTCGCAAGTGGCCATGCGTTGTGGCTATGAAGAAACAACCAGTTTCACCAGAGCCTTCCGCAAGGCTTACGGCGTGCCGCCTTCGCAATATAAAGGATAGAAAAACACCAGAACAAGCCGCCTCTTCTGCATTTTGTAACAAAATGTATGGTTACTCTTTGCTTTTTGGAAGAAAATGTTCACAATCTTAGGACACTTTCTTTGTAACTTTGCACCCAGAAATAACCATTGATTATTAACATTTTAATCTTTAGAAAAATGAAGCGTATGAGTAACATGACGAAACTGGCGATGGCGGTAGCCATGCTGTTTGCAGTGAACATGAATGCCAATGCACAGTTAGGCGGGTTGTTGAACAAGGCCAAGAAGGCGGTGACAAAAGAGACCACACAGAGTGTGCAGGAGAAGCAGGCGAGGGAACGCGCCATCGCCACCAGTCCTGACAGACAGGAGGCCGAGGGTGCCAGGGCTGCTGGTGGCATGGACAAGTATCTGGGGCTCGACAAGACCGAGAACGGGCGCATCCTCTGGAAGTATGCCGGCATGAACCAGGACGAGTATACGAAGAGTTCACAGATCAAGAGTGCTTTTAACGCCTCTAATCAGATTGTAAACGTGCTGCGTTACCTGAAGGGTAATACCGAGTCATTCGGCAACTTCAAGAATACGGAAAACGTACTCTACATATTTAATAATAATGTGGCAGACGATCTGAAGCGTGCTGAAAAGGCCAGCAAGTCATCGCCAGCCATACCCGCCAAGGATCTCGCTGCTCTGAAGGCTGAGGCTGCCCGTGTGAAGAAATTGTACATGGAGCGTACGGGTGCGACAGAGAAAAGTGCCGAGGAGAAGAAGGCAGAGGCCGATCAGGCTTACGTGCAGGATATCATCAACAAGAACTATCTGCTCGACAACCTTACCGACAAGAACCGTCAGGTCAAGGCTGTGGCCGACTATAAGGCTAAGGTGAATGCCAAGGTGAAGCAGCAACTCGCCCCCACGAAGATTCTGGGCACTTACTCTACCTCGGCTGCCTGGCAGGGCCTGCCCTTACAGAATTACCCTGAACTGAAGGAGAAGTATGAGAGTGTGCAGGAGATGCAGTTTAAGACTTTCTACGAGAAGGGTGGGAAGTACTATGTCGTGAAGAGCGCCTTCCGCCAGAGTATTCCCAAGGGCGACAATAAGAGTGGTGCCCAGCCCCAGAAGTTCTACTGGCCCGGCGTTGAGACCCCCGTTGAAATCCCCGCAGAAAAGATTCAGGGTAAATTCTAAGAAATAAATCGATGATTATTCGTACCGTTGCACGCAGATAGTGATAATCCCCAGCCTCGCGAGGCTGGGGATTCTTGTTTCTATGCGTCGGCGAAGACCTTGCCGTCGTCGAGGGTAATCTGCAGTTTGGTGTACTCACTGTGGAAATCGTTCTGCAGACGGTCGAGATAGCGGGCGGCCTCCCACTTGCACATGGGCAGGTCGTGGAGCAGGTAGTTGCCGCAGGCC
>CAMNPN010000093.1 GCA_946548085.1 uncultured Prevotella sp.
TGTCCAGTTGTCAATGCTACTCGGGATTATCGGACTTGGGGATGGTCCAGGCAAAGATTGTGCAGCTGACGGCGTGGGCTTATAACTGAATGGCTGATTATAACGGTTCTGCTCGCCGAACTGCCCAGCATATGCCAGTTCTAACGACCATTTCTTATCGTTATTAGTGCCCATGGTTGGCTTTTCCGGGAACAACTCGGCCATATCGTAATGCGGAATCTCAGCCTTGCGTTTCGTCTCGGTCGTGTCGGTTGCAATGGTGTCAGGGATTATCTGCTCCTGAGCTATTATATTAGATAAGGTGTCAGAGGAGACAGAATCTACAGCCTGAGCGATGACTGATTGAAGAGTGTCTAAGCCAATGACGGTGGAACTATGCACAGACAAATCAACAGTCACAGGTCCATGCGGCTGCTCCGTCGGAGATTCTGTCGATGGTTTTTTCGGCATTTCTTTCTGTTTCGCCACGACAGGCGACGGCTGGTGCTTACCGCCGTCTTCATCCTTGACAGCAATATTTCCTTTCTTGAGCAGGAATAACGTAACAGGAACAAGTAGCAACAGAAGCGCGGCCACCCAATACTGCTGCATCATCTTGCGTAGCATCTTCTTCGCCCGTGCCAGTTGCGATGATGACGAATGGGGCTCGATGCCCAGCATATCGGCAATCTCCTTGTGCGTCATGCCCTCAAACACAGAGAGTCGGAATACCTGGCCGTAGCCCTCCGGCAGACGGTCAATGAGCTGCATCACATCCTCCAACGGAACGCCTCTCACTCCGTTCTCACCTTCAGGCACCTGCAAATGCTCTGCTTCCTCCAGTGGCACAAGGGTCATCTTCGTCAGATGGTCTTTATATTTCGATGCGACATTTCTCGTTATCGACATCATCCATGCCTCTGCTTTACTGTCATCGCGCAGCTTGTCTAAAGAGGTAAAGATAATCACGAAAGCATCATGTAATACGTCGCTGATGGCTTGTTCATCGCTGATATACCGACGGCATACGCCCCTCATCTTCTGGGCGTATGCCTTGTACAGTTCTCCGAGGGCATCCGCATCCCCCTGCCTGCACCGTTCTATCAGCCTTGTTATCTCCATCGCATACATGCGTCTCTATCTATTAAGTCCTACGACGGAGAAAAGACTGCACTGGCACCCTTATTTTTTTATACTTTTCACATTCTTTAGCAAGAAAAAGGACTTTCCTCTGATCAGGGAGTAATCAGGGGAGGCTCTAACTCTATTACCCTGTCATTCAATGGCTGCCGATGTAGAGGAAGATCATACCTAACAATACCAGTGCCAGGTCGAAGGCCTTGGCCTTGAGATTCTTCTCGTGGAAGAACAGGGCACCGAAGAGGAAACTGACGATGACACTGCCGCGGCGAACCATCGACACGATGGATATCAACGCATCGGGGAGCGACAGGGAATAGAAATACATGAAGTCGGCCGTGGAGAGGAAGATGCTCACGCCGAGGATGGACCACGACCAGTGGAAGGGCGTAGTCTGCTCGTGCTTAGGCCACCACAGCAGCCACAGCATCAGGGCCATCATGCCACACTGGTAGATGTTGTACCACGACTGCACCATCATACGGTCGAGCCCTACCCCACCGCTCTCGACGGGTGCCATCAGATACTTGTCGTAGAGACCGCTGACAGCGCCAAGCACCGCTGCCCCGACGATCATATAGATCCAGTGGTCGTGCTTGAAGTCGATGCCTTCTTTCTTGCCGCTCCGACTGAGCAGCAAGAACGAGGCGACGGCCAGCAGCACACCAATCCACTGCCACACGTTGAGCCGCTCGCCGAAGAACAGCAAGGCGCCGACGAGTACCATCACTGGCCGCGTCGCATTGATAGGTCCCACGATGGTGAGCGGCAGATGCTTCATGCCGAAATAGCCCAGAATCCAACTCGACAGCACGATCAGCGCCTTGAGCAGGATATACTTGTGCATCTCCCATCCGCCCGAGGCGGTCTGGAAGATGGTGCCCTCGAGCAGGTCGGTGGTGCCGCTGAGGATGATACACGGGAGGAAGATGAGCGAGGAGAAAAGCGTGTTGAGAAACAACACGGGTATGACGGCGTTCTCCTTGAGCGCTTGTTTCTTAAACGAATCGTAGCAGCCAAGCATCGCTGCCGAAAGAAAAGCCAGAATCAGCCACATCGGAGAATTTACGATTTAAAGATTCACGATTTAATACTTGATGTCTTCGAGGAAGAGGGCATTGGCGGGCATCGACTCGCCAGCCTCCGTACGACGCTTGCCCTCAACGACCTTACGGAAATCGTCGAGCGAGAGACGTCCTCGCCCGACATCAATGAGCGTACCGACGACAGCCCGGACCATGTTGCGCAGGAACCGATTGGCGGTGATTTCAAAGTACCAACTTGTAGGCGACGTCTGATGCCAGCCAGCCGAAGTGACCCGACAGAGCGTGGTCTTCACGTCGGCATGGGCCTTGCAGAAGGCGCCGAAGTCCTCGTAAGTCAGAAGCAGGGCGGCGGCCTCGTTCATCTTCACAAAATCCAACGGGTAGTGCAGTTCACAAGAGTAAGCCCTGCGGAAGGGATCCTTCACGGTATGGATATAATAATGATATGTACGCGAGGTGGCAGAGAAACGGGCATGCATCTCTGGGGCTACCGGCCGTATGGCCTGTATGGCGATATCCTGCGGCAGCAGACGGTTGAGTTTGTAGACGAGGTCGTCAGGCGCCATCGGCAACGACTCCACATCGAAGTGAGCCACCATCATACGGGCATGAACACCAGCATCCGTCCTTCCGGCCCCCGTCACCTGGAGGCCGTCATTGCGCAGAATCGTGGACAGTCCCCATTGAAGTTTCTCCTGAACGGAAAGGCCGTTGGGCTGTATCTGCCATCCGTGATACCGCGTACCGTCATAGTTGAGAGTGATAAAGTAACGCATTTGCAAAAACCGATAATAACCCGACAGACACTATTCGCTGTAAGCCTTTTCGCCGATAGTCTCCTTGGAGCCTATAGTCATCTGGCGGAGATCATAGTAAGAGCCGTTATAGATGTTGAAGTCTACATTGCCCTTGATGCCAGGCAGGCGGCCTGCATCTGTGTGCTGCCAGAACTTCCACTTGCCCTTGTATTCAAGTGAGTCGACATAATAATGGGCTATCCAATAGGGATAGTCGTCGAAGACGGCATCGTTGAGATAGCGCATCTTGAACTTGAAATAGGTATAGATGATCGGTTTCACCTGATAGTGCTTCTCTACCATCTGCAGCCACTGTAGCACCGAGGCCTTGAACTGCTCATCCGTCTGCTGCTTCGGCTTATGCTCCACATCAAGTACTGGGGGCAGGTCGCCATTCTCGAGTTTGACGGTACTGATGAAGTGCCAGGCCTGTTGTTCGGCAGGCGTATGGACACTATAGAAATGATAGGCGCCACGTGTAAAGCCGTTCTCTTTCGCTTGATAGAAGTTGTCGCGGAAGTTCTCGTCAGTCTGGGTCGCTCCTTCCGTTGCCTTAATCATTACAAAGCGGATGGGGCACTTGTTGATGCTGCCATTGTCTTTCAGTTCACCCCAGTCGATGCGCCCCTGATGGTGAGAGATGTCGATACCGTGGATCTCGTAGCCCGTGGGATAATTGACGGTGCCATAGAGGGCGCGCCATCGAAAGCCGAAAGGCCCGACGAAGAAATAATAGAAGAACCAGATATAGCCCAGCACGATAGCGCCACCGCCTATCCACCATCCCCAGGAAGGAATCTTCTGAAGAAGGCGAATCACGACACCAGGGCGCTTACGATGCCCTGGGCCGTGATAAGTCTTTGTGGTTCCGACACCTTTTCGCCGGACTATACGTTTCTTTGACATTTATTTAGCCTGCTCAAGAGCGAGAGTCTTTGTTGGCTGGTCGCAGACCTCTGTCGGGCCCCAGTACTGGATAGGACCGGGATAGACATAAGCCGTCTTGCGGGCCCACTCCTCACGATGAGCAGCAAACTCCTTGAACGGTGCGCCATCGAGTTCGACGAGGGCCTTGCGGATCACAGGCTTCATCTCGCCATTGCGGCGCTCCATGTTCATCATCATCGTGATGGGCACACCACCGGCAATCCACTGGTCGGCAGGGGCTGTGGTATTCTTCACGATAGCCATGTAGCCAGTCTTGCCGTTGGCAATCAGCTGAGCGGCTGACGTACCCAGGGCATAGCAGTAGTCGGCATCGAAGTTTGAAGGAGCAGCGCAACGTCCCTCATAGCCGAAGAAATGATGCAGCGTGGCGAACTTTCCTTCGAACTGGCCTGCCTTCTTCATCTTCTCCAGTTTCTGGGCAACCATTGTAGAGAGCAGTTTCTCTGTCTCGATAAGCGACACCTGCACGTTGCCGTGAGGATCACGGTCGAGAGCGAGCTGACGAGCCACACCCGTAGGCAGTGAGTTGAACACAGCGAGATTCTCGTCTGAGAGATGACTCTTCACGAAATCAATAGACTCCGAACGTCCCAGATCCTTTGCCTCAGGCATAGCGAGCACATCGTTCAACTGAGCAATCAGCTTCTTGATGGCAGGGATGAACTCGATGACACCCTCAGGAATGATGACCGTACCAAAGTTGTTGCCGTCGGCAGCGCGGGCTGCTACAGCATTGGCAATATAGGTCACGATATCGTCGAGGCTCATGCCCTTTGCCTCGATCTCCTCACTGACGAGACAGATGTTGGGCTGTGTCTGCAGTGCACACTCCAATGCGATATGAGAAGCCGAACGACCCATCACCTTAATAAAATGCCAGTACTTACGAGCCGAGTTACAGTCGCGCTCAATGTTACCAATAAGCTCAGAGTAGGTCTTGCAGGCAGTGTCGAAACCGAAAGAGGTCTCAATCTGAGAGTTCTTGAGGTCGCCATCGATGGTCTTAGGACAGCCGATCACCTGTACACCATACTTCTTAGCAGCATAATATTCTGCCAGTACACAAGCATTGGTGTTAGAGTCGTCACCACCGATAATGACAATGGCCTTGATGTCGAGCTGGCGGATAATCTCAAGACCCTTCTCAAACTGATCAACCTTCTCCAGTTTGGTACGGCCAGAGCCAATCATATCAAAGCCGCCGGTATTACGATACTCATCAATGATCTCCTTGGTCAACTCCATATAATTATGGTCGACAAGACCACCAGGTCCGAGGATGAAACCATAAAGACGATTCTCGGGATTCAACTTCTTAATCTGGTCAAACAAACCCGTGATAACATTATGACCACCAGGAGCCTGACCACCGCTGAGGATGATACCTACGTTCATCTTTGTGTGGTTTGACTCTGTAGCGGGCTCAAACTCCACAATGGGCATGCCATAAGTGTTGGGGAACAACTTCTTGATCTCTTCCTGGTCACCGACACTCTGGGTGGGCTGACCTTCCTTCACTTTCACTGCACCCTGAAGTGCCTTTGGCAACTTCGGCTGATAGGCGGCTCTCGCCTTCTGCAATGCACTCTTTTCCATAATTGCTTTTTGTTGTTTTTAGAATGAATAATCCTTTTCGACGTGCAAAATTAGTTGATTTTTGTCAGAAATACGAAATAAAACAAGCTATTTTCGACATTTTAATGTTTTTTTTGTAGCAAAGGCTTGGTATCTCAAAAAAAATGCTTATCTTTGTTCAGTGAATTTAGCAAAACAGTATAAAACAAGAAGGTAAAAAGGACATGGCAAACAAGAGAAAACTAAAGAAAAGGATCAACCAGACGTGTGCGACGCTATTTGCAGAGTGTGTTGCCGCATCGCTCTACGGAACTTCGCCTCATATCGATGACCTGAATGCTTTTGCATTCTCAATCGTAAAATTACAGGATAACGCCCTCAGAAGAATCTCTCACCCAGAACCAGGCATTCCGGCAAAGAAGTATTATAGGGACGTAAGCGAACAGTTAAGTGCCCAAATAAGCGATCTCCTGAATCAGACAAACGTGTAATTAACCATGTGGAAATCATTTTGTAATTGGCTGTTATACAAACGAATGGGATGGACTGCTGAAGTAACAGAGAACCATCCCGACAAGTTTATAATCTGTCTTGCGCCACATACCAGCAACTGGGATTTCATCCTCGGTTTGCTGTATAGCCGGTCAAGAGGCCTAAAAAGCAACTTCTTGATGAAGAAGGAGTGGTTTTTCTGGCCCCTCGGCCCCATTTTCCGCCATCTGGGCGGCATTCCCGTCTACCGCCAGAAGAAATCAAGCATGACGGATTCAATGGCAGAGGCAGCCAAGCAGGCCGACACTTTCCATCTATGTATCACACCTGAAGGCACTCGGTCGAAGACGGCTGAATGGAAGAAAGGCTTCTATTTCATCGCCCTGAAAGCCGGGATGCCCATTCTGCTTTATGGATTAGACTATGAACAGAAGCGCATCGTATGCACGAAGACCGTCATTCCCTCTGGCGATCTTGAACGCGACATGAGAGACATCAAGCTCTATTACAAGGACTTCAAAGGGAAGAAGCCTGAGAACTTTACCATTGGAGAACTCGTATGAAAACAAGACTTAGCGCCATCATCCTTTCTGCCTTACTGATACTTCCTGTCAGCGCTCAACAGGACATAAAGAAGTCTCTCGACAACTATTTTAAAACATATCGTCCCTATGGTCAGCTCATCAGATCGGCTTCTCGTTTGCAGAGTATCACCGTAAACGACACTACGAAGGTCATTGAAGTATGTGCTGACTCGCACTTTGGCGAACAACTGTTCACCCCCAAATCGGCAGAGAATATCTACGATGCCGTCCGTCAACTGATATCTCCACAGTATAAGCATTACGACCTCGTCGTCAAAACGGGAGGCTGGGATATCCGCCAGCTCATTCCTACCCGACTGCAGAAAAATCACGATCCCATGCGGGTTTGGGGTGATATAGACTATACAGGCCGTCCGTGGGTGAGCAATGCTTCCATACCCTATAAGGTGACACGGGGCCTACAGAACCGACATCTCTCCGTATGGGCCAGTCACGGGCGTTATTACAGCCTTAAGGATCACATGTGGCGCTGGCAGCGCCCTGCACTCTTCGGCACCCGTGAAGATTTGTTTACGCAGACCATCGTAACCCCCTATCTCATTCCCATGCTGGAGAAGGCTGGTGCCATTGTCTTCACTCCCCGTGAACGTGACTGGCAGGATCATGAGGCTGTCATCGACAACGATACAAAGAAAGCGGCCGACGGCTCGCGCTACCAAGAGAAGAAAGGTGTCTTCGACTGGCATCCTACCAATATCCCTGGCTTTGCCTTCCATGAGGGTGGCTATGAGGAACGCGAGAATCCTTTTGAAGCAGGCACGGCCCGCCAGACAAACACTGTCAGCGATGCCGGCATGAAAAGTACAATCACCTGGTATCCCACCATCCCTGAACCAGGACGCTATGCTGTCTATGTAAGTTATCAGACGGTTGAGGGCAGTATCGACAATGCCCACTACACAGTATGGCATCAAGGCATCCCAACGGAGTTCCATGTGAACCAACAGATGGGTGGCTCCACATGGGTGTATCTCGGTACCTTCGACTTCGACGAGGGAAATAACGAACGGAATTGTGTCGTTATCGACAATGTCTGCGATCGCGATGGCATCGTCACTGCCGATGGCGTTCGCTTTGGCGGAGGTATGGGCAACATCGCCCGTGAAGGAGAAGTAAGCCTCTTGCCTCGCTGCTTTGAAGGATCACGCTACTATGCCCAATGGGCCGGCATGCCCTACTCCGTATACAGCACCAAAGAGGGGCAAGACGACTATGGCGACGACATCAACGCCCGTTCGTGCATGACCAATCTCCTTGCTGGCGGTTCTTGCTACATGCCCGACACCACGGGCCGCAACGTGCCCATCGAACTCTCGCTGGCAATACACAGTGATGCCGGCTATACCACTGACGGCAAGACCCATACCGGCACCTTGGCCGTCTGTACCACTTATCTTAACGACAGCATCCTCAATACAGGCCGCAGTCGTCTGGCCTCTCGCGACCTTGCCGACGAACTGCTCACTGTTATCCCTAATGAGATGCAGGCCATCTACCATGAGTGGCAGCGCAGAGAACTCTTCGACCGCAACTATTCAGAGAGCCGAGTGCCCGAGGTACCCAGTGCCATACTGGAAACGATGTCTCATCAGAACTTTGCCGACATGCGCTTTGGCCAGGATCCAAACTTCCGCTTCAATCTCGCACGCAGCATCTACAAGACACTCTTACGCTACATCTGCCGAATGCACCATGTGCCCTATGTCGTATCGCCTCTGACACCAGACCATGTCTATGTCATCCTTACAAACAAAGGGGAGGCAGAGGTCCATTGGACTGCTGTAGAAGACCCGCTTGAGTCTACTGCCAAGCCTACAGGATATATCGTCTATACAGCCACAGGCAGAAGCGGATTCGACAACGGACAATACATCAAGGGTCGTGGACATAATAGCGTGAAGATTCCCATCGTACCTGGTCGCCAGTACTCTTTCCGTGTAGCAGCTGTCAATGAAGGTGGAGAGAGCTTCCCCAGCGAGGTGGTGTCGTGTTACTTCACTCCTGATGCAGAAAAGACAGTACTCATCGTCAACGGCTTCCATCGTCTCTCTTCTCCTGCCGTCCGGGATAATTCTGCCGAACAAGGCTTCGACCTTGATTACGATGCAGGTGTCACCTATGGGCGTACGGCAGGCTGGCTGGGCTATCAGACGTGTTTCAATAAGTCAGCCATGGGAAAGGAGACTACAGACGGACTCGGCTATACTGACGAGACACTCGCTGGACAGTTTATCGCCGGCAACGATTTCAATTATATCCGCACCCATGCTGACGCTATTGCCAACACCCAGCAGTACAACATCGTGAGTTGTTCATCAGAGGCATTAGAGACCAACGAGGTGATCCCACTGAAATACGATATGATCGACCTCATTCTCGGCTTGGAGAAGAACGACGGCCATTCCCTGCGCCCCTATCAAGCCTTCTCGCCAATGCTGCGCCAGCATCTGCAACTCTTCACCTCGCGCGGTGGAGCCTTGCTCGTAAGCGGCTCCTATGTTGGTGCAGATATGCGCATGCCTGCCGATCGCCGATACCTCGAAGAGGTACTTAAATGCAACTATCTGGGTACTGATGCCGACACCCTGCGCCGTAACACGATCAGCGGCCTGGGCACCACCTTCGCTTTCCACCGTCAGCTCAACGACCGCCACTATGCCGCTACCCATCCTGATGTGCTGCAGCCTATGGCTCCAGCATTCTGTGCGATGCGCTATGCCGATCAGCAGAGTGCTTGCGTGGCATACGACGGCGCCGACTACAAGGCCATGACCATCGGATTCCCCTTCGAGTGCATCAAGGAGGAGTATGTGCGCTTTGCCTTGATGCGAGGTATTCTGAAATTCCTATTACATTAATTAATTTATAACTAAAAGCTAACAATATGAAGATTCAAACAAATTCCTCCGGCACACGGAGCATCGAGATCCATGAAAGTCATCTACAGACCATTGAGAAGTACCAACTGTTTCGTGACCTTATCGACTCAAACGGTTATGTTGATGAACAAGTATTAGACAAGCTGAAACTGAATGTACGTGCCTTGCTTGAGGCACAGGCGGGCCTCGACAAAGACCTGCTCGACCTTTGTCTTGATGTGATCTATCATCCGAACATGAAGGCTTTCGGCCTGCAACAGCTCGTGCTGCTTTACATTAACTGGAAAGACAAAGGCAACGACAGCCTTGGTTCTACGACAAGGGCTTTTCAAGGAACGCCGTTTAATTGAGGACTCATAATAAAGAGTTAGGATTTGGATAGTTATAGACTGACAGATTTCCTGCCAACAACGAAGAAGGAACTCGACCTCCGTGGATGGACGGAGGTCGATGTAATCCTTTTCTCTGGCGATGCGTATATCGATCACCCCTCATTCGGTGCAGCAGTCATAGGCCGTACTTTAGAATCCGCAGGATACAAGGTAGCTATCGTGCCACAGCCCGACTGGCATGGAGACTATCGCGACTTCAAGAAGTTGGGGCGCCCTCGGCTTTTCTTTGGCATTGCTCCTGGCTGCATGGACTCAATGGTGAACAAGTACACGGCCAACCGTCGTCTGCGCTCAGAAGATGCCTATTCGCCTGATGGCCGTCACGACCTGCGACCAGAATACCCCACTATCGTCTATACAAAGATCCTGAAACAGCTCTTCCCTGACGTGCCTGTCGTCTTGGGTGGCATCGAGGCATCCCTCCGTCGTCTCACTCATTATGACTACTGGCAAGATAAGCTAATGCCCTGCATCCTCTGTGACTCAGGGGCCGACATGATTACCTATGGTATGGGTGAGAAACCGACGCTTGAATTAGCCAGGCGGCTCAACGAGGGTGAACACATCAGCAACATCCGCGACATTCCACAGACGGTATATCTCTCGCACAAAGATGACATCCCTGACGGAATCCGCGAAAATGACATCGTGCTTCACAGTCACCAGGAATGTCTGAGCGACAAGCGAGCTCAAGCCGAGAATTTCCGGCATATTGAGGAGCAGTCGAACATGATTCATGCAAGCCGACTCCTTCAGGAGGTTTCCAATGGTGCAGGAGGCTATAAGAATGCTGTCTATGCTGTGGTTAATCCTCCATACCCCCCAATGACAACTGAAGAACTCGATGCCTCTTTCGACCTGCCCTACACCAGACAGCCCCATCCGAAGTACAAGGGGAAGCGCATCCCTGCCTACGACATGATCAAGCATAGTGTCAACATCCATCGCGGATGCTTTGGAGGCTGTGCTTTCTGCACCATCTCTGCGCATCAGGGGAAGTTCATCTCATGCCGCTCAAAGGAGAGTATCTTAAAAGAGGTGAAACGCGTGATGGAGATGCCTGATTTCAAGGGTTATCTCTCTGACCTCGGCGGCCCTTCTGCCAACATGTATGGCATGTCTGGCAAGAACAAGCATGCCTGCGAGAAGTGCCGTCGCCCCAGCTGCATCCATCCCCAGATATGTCCGAATCTCAATACTGACCACTCCAAACTGCTCGACATTTACCACGCCGTCGACGCCATACCAGGCATCAAGCGCAGCTTCATCGGCAGTGGGGTGCGCTACGATCTGCTGCTACACCGCAGTCAGGACGAGGCTGCCAACAAGGCTGCACAGGAGTACACGCGCGAGCTGATCTGCCGTCACGTCAGCGGTCGTCTGAAGGTAGCACCAGAGCATACCAGCGACCGTGTACTGAAGCTGATGCGTAAACCGTCGTTCCAGCAGTTCTATGAGTTCAAGCGCCAGTTTGACCGTATCAATCGCGAAGAGAATCTCCACCAGCAGATCATCCCTTATTTCATCTCCTCCCACCCAGGCTGCAAGGAGGAAGATATGGCAGAACTTGCCGTCATCACCAAAGGTCTCGACTTCCATCTGGAACAGGTACAAGACTTCACTCCCACGCCGATGACCATCGCTACAGAAACGTGGTACACAGGCTACGACCCCTACACCCTGGAGCCCGTCTTCAGTGCGAAGTCTCAGAAGGAGAAACTCGCCCAGCGGCAGTATTTCTTCTGGTACAAGCCCGAGGAACGCCGCAACATCGAGCAGAGCCTCCGTCGCATTGGTCGGCCAGACCTCATCAAGAAGCTCTACGTCTCTTCTCCCTCCCACCACTTACCTCTTACTTCTAATGAATATCATCGAGCAAAGCCTCACGCCGAAGAGCCCCCAAAAGAAAAGCGAGGACGGAATCGTCATCACAAATGACTTTATCGCCGTGATCGACGGCAGCACCTCAAAGGCTACCCGCCAATGGAGCCGCCGACTGTCGAACGGCTGCTATGCGATGACCATCGTCAGCCGCATCATCCGAAGGATGCCTGCAGAGACTTCGTGCCACCAGTTCTGCGTGAGTGCGACAAAGGCTATCCGTGACGTCTACCTGCCGTTCTGGAAGATTGCTGGCCGACAATCTACGGCAGAAACTCTCGCCATGCACCCAGAAGAACGTCTCTGCGCTTCAGCCGTTGTCTACTCCAACCGCCGACGCGAGATATGGCTCGTGGGCGACTGCCAGTGCCTGATTGGAGGCGAGTTGTGCGAGAATCCCAAGCCCTACGAGCAAACGCTAGCTGAACACCGTGCTGAGCGAGCCCGACAACTGTTGTCTGAGGGGATGACTGTTGACGAACTCCTTGCCAACGACCAGGCTCGTGCTGCCATCATTCCTGAGATGCTACAGGAAATGAAGAACCAGAACAAGACCTATGCTGTCATCGACGGCTTTCCTATCCCGGAGACCTGTGTGCCGATAATCACACTCGACTTCCGTCCCTGGGAGATCGTTCTCGCCACAGACGGCTACCCCTTCCTCTGCACTACGCTAAAGGAATCAGAAGAGAAGCTCAAAACTCAAAGGCGAACCGACCCGCTTAATATCGACCGCTTCCTGGCCACAAAGGGCTTCACCCCTGGCAGCAATAGCTTCGATGACCGCACTTATGTAAGATTTACCGTCTAAAATTTGGATATTAAGGAAATTATCACTACCTTTGCACCCGCAAACAGCAAAAGGTCGGTTCCGTAGCTCAGCTGGATAGAGCAACTGCCTTCTAAGCAGTAGGTCTCGGGTTCGAATCCCGACGGAATCACTGAGATTGTCGCTAACAAGCTAAGAAAGAGCTGGTTAGCGATCTTTTTATATATCAGCTTACTTACTGGCTGGAGCTATCTCCGTAGCACTATAATTGATCTTCAGCGCATAGGCCTGCTGAAGGGCTTGTTTTACGTCGCTGACAAGCCCCATAGGCGCACGACGGTCAGCACGGAAATTGACGGTGAGCCGCTCAGCATTCTCTGGCGACAATTTTTTCCTGATAGCCTGTATACGGGCAGGAATCTCAGCAGGCGACACGATATCACCATCCAGCTGTACCAGCCAGTCGCGTTCATTTAATTTCCTCTCGTCTTTTACATCTAACGCCCCCTCATCTCTTCCTATATAGATATTCACATTCGAGGGATGGCCCACCTGCTTTTTCACCTCTTTGCCAGCAGGCACCTCGAGGCGCACCTTCACCTCGTCGCTCCGCATATGGGTGACGATCATGAAGAAAAAGAGTACTGTGAAGATCAGATCGGGCATCGAGGCCACGTTCAGTGAAGGTACCCCATGCTGACGACGGTTATGAAACATGCTGCGCATTGGCCTCATGGCATACCTCCTTTCTCAGCAGTTATCGGTGTTTCGCTAATGCGTTGGGGATAATAGTCGTTGGTGAGCGTCCGTTCGTCGGAAGTCAGACTGCTGTAGGGTTTGCCGAAACGGCGCTGGGCATACTGTTCGCGCAACTGGTGGTAGGCGGCCACGATGGCATCCTGCATGTGGAAATATGCTTCGTAGGTAGTCGCCCTATCGGCCTGTACCGTCACTACGTGGTCTGTTCTGTTCACAGAGGCTATAGCCACGACGGCCTCCGATAGTTGTTCATAGGTCACGGGGTTACCGTCGCAGGTGAGATGGTCGTCGGCATCGAGCTCTACACGCACCACGAGGTCTTTGTTCACGTCCTGCGGCTTGGCGTTCTCCATGGGTGGAGGGGCCAGTTGGCGCATAAGTCCTTTGTCCGTGTCCATCGACGATGTCACGAGGAAGAAGATTAGCAGCATGAACGAGATGTCTGCCGTCGACGTGGTGTTCAGCTCCGGAATCTGCTGACGAAAGCGCTTACGAAACATCCGATGACAAGGATTACTGAGGTATAGATAAACATGTCTGTAACCTTCAGCCAGAACACGCTGGTGAAGGGCTGGCCGTTTGTAATGACGGGCTCAGAGGATCCCAAGAGGAACGTGACGAGCAGGCAGCCTACCAGTGCGACGAGCACACACCACCCTATCCTGCCTGCTGGCACACGATTAGCGATATCATCGCCTTTGCGGCGTGTACGCATGCCGTGCCACACGCTATAGGCCGTTACCGCCAGCGCAGCAGCCAACACAGCGTACATCAGCACAAGCACAAGATCAACATAGCTCATAGTTTATTGTCCCCTCTTCATTCTTCACTCTTCATTTTTCCCTTATACTCCGTGATCAGGTCGAGTAGCGTGATAGCCGACTCCTCCATCTGAGCCGTCAGGCGCTCGATCTTAGAGAGGATATAGCTATAGAAGAGCTGCAGTATCAAGGCCACCACGATACCGAAGATTGTTGTGATGAGTGCCACCTTCATACCGCGGGCCACGATGGTAGGACCGATGTCGCCGGCCTGCTGAATCTGGTCGAAGGCCATCACCATACCTATCACCGTACCGAGGAATCCCAGCGAAGGAGCCATCGCGATGAACAGTTTGATCCACGAACAGCCTTTCTCCAGGTTAGCAGCCAGCAAGCCGCCGTAATTTGTCACAGAGCGCTCGATGGCATCCATCGACTGGTGGATGTGTAGCAGCCCCTGGTAACACACGCTGGCCACCGGTCCCCGCGTATTGCGGCAGAGGGCCTTCGCCCCCTCCACATCGTCTTGTTTCAACAGTCGCTCAATATCCTCCATCAGCCGGTAAGATTTTATTTCCGACAGTGTCAGATAGATGATACGCTCGATACAGAAGGCCAGACCGAGCACCAGGGCGAGAGCCACGAGCGACATGAAGCCAGCGTTGCCGTCGATGAACTTCGTTTTCAGCTGCTTATGAAATCCCCCCTCTTCAGGGTCGGTATCAGCCATGCCATCAGCCAGCAGTACCTCTGTCAGCGAGTCGGCCTGCGCCAGCGAGTCGGTTATTGCCAGCGAATCGGCTTGTGCTGACAAGGTCTGTGTAAAGCCAGTCAAACCTATCATCACAAGCAGGATAGTTATTTTTTTCTTCATCAGTCTTCGTTCGTTGAAAGATTCTTTTAAAAACTGATGCAAAGGTACATATTTAGAGCGAACCTTCCAAATATTTTCTCAATTTTTATGTTTTCTTTCTCCTCGCTCCTCAGCATGGGCTTGTAGATATTACAATACCTACTTCTTGCTAATCGCGATTCATTAGGATCTCTACATATCACCATGACGAAACCCTCTGTTTTGAGTATTGTGCCGTCGATTATTTTGTCGTACCTTTGCACCCGGGATTTCTAACCATTCCAGATAAGACAGAATGCATGCAACTGATAACCGAGAAGGTACAATCATGATAATAATTCATAAAGAGTATTTGTTTAGTTTAGTAGGGGAAGGCTTGCCGTGAGGCAAGCCCTTTTCATCCTATCCTTCCTCCATCTTACATATTCGCCGGGTTTCTCGTCGTGCCTCCTTCCAACGTGGGAAATATTTGTCCATCAACGCATGGAAACGGGCATTGTGGCTGGGTTCCAACAGATGGCACAGCTCATGCACCACGACATGCTCCACACACCATTCAGGCAACAGCAACAGATAGACAGAGAAGCAGATGCTTCGATTCTTGACGTTGCACACACCCCAACGGGAAATCATCGCCTTGTAATAGACCAAGGAGGACCGCACACCCATCTCTCTTGAGTGGCGTTCCACCATTGGTTCTATCAAGGTTTTCAGCCGCCGGAGGGCATCTTCTGTCTGTTCTCTCGTCTTTAGTGGCAACTGATTATAGAACTTTGCACGACGTGTCTGGCGCTCGTAGGCCTTCTTACGTGCCTCCGCTATCCATTCACGGTGCTCCTCTATAAACCGCTCCACCTCCTGCTTCGGCATACCGATAGGAGCCGACACATGCACATCACCATTCTTCACAATACGCATCGACAACCTGCTGGTTCGCCTATATGTCACCTGTATTGCCATGCCTTTAACGTTCTAGGATAATTACAGTCTTACTTCTGGCACTACCTGACCGTCGAACAGATTGATAATGCGCTGGGCATAGCCGGCATCGCGCTCCGAGTGTGTCACCATCAGCACGGTGGTGCCCTCCTGGTTCAGTTGGGTGAGCAGTTGCATCACCTCGAGGCCATTCTTCGAGTCGAGGTTACCCGTGGGCTCGTCGGCCAGGATCAGTTTCGGGTTCATCACCACAGCACGGGCAATGGCCACGCGCTGCTGCTGACCACCGCTGAGCTGCTGAGGGAAGTGGTGGGCACGGTGGCTGATGGCCATGCGACGCAGCACCTCCTCTACCCTTGCCCGCCGTTCCTTCTTGGGCACGCCGAGATAGGTCAGCGGCAGTTCCACGTTCTCCTCGACATTGAGTTCGTCGATCAGGTTGAAGCTCTGGAACACGAAGCCTATCTGACCCTTGCGTACCGCCGTGCGCTGGCTCTCCTTCAGTGTACCTACCTCCTGTCCGTCGAGCCAATACTTGCCACCGGTGGGATTGTCGAGCAGGCCCAGGATGTTGAGCAACGTTGACTTACCACAGCCCGACGGCCCCATGATGGCCACGAACTCACCTTTCTTCACTTCGAACGATACGCCCCCGAGGGCCACGGTCTCCACCTCTTCCGTGCGGAACACCTTCTGAATGTTTTCTAACTTGATCATCATGATTATTTACTATTTACAGATTTACTATTTACTACTTATTTACGATTTTATTATTTGACTATTAATTCTGTCATAAGATAGTTTACTAAATCGCAGCGAGCCAGCTCCTGATATCGTCTGTCTACATGGGTTTAACCTTGTTAACCGCCGTCATAGTTTGGCTATACAAGCAACTCCCGTTGTACCGACAGTTAATGATGAAGCAGGTAAACATGATGTGTACATGAACATATAGGAACTGAACTCGATGCGAATTGTACATATTATTCTGTCTTGATGTTGTTAATCGGATTCTCAGAAGCAGCGCGCCAACTCTGGATGATGACGGTGAGCAGGGAGATGATGAGGCATGCCGAGCCGGCAACAGCGAATATCCAGGGGCTGAGCGCGATGCGATAAGAGAAGTTCGAGAGCCAGTCGCTCATGATATACCACGAGATAGGTACGGCGATGACAAACGAAATCAGCATGGGCACGGAGAAGGTGCGGAGCATCAGCAACAGTACCTCGCCCGATGTCGAGCCCATCACCTTGCGAATGGCTATGTCCTTCTGCCGCTGACGGATGAAGAAGAGCGACAACCCCACGTAGCCCAACACCGAGATGACGATGGCAATGAGGGTGAAAAGTGTGATGATTTTCAACGTGTTCTGCTGGTCCTCGAAAGTTTCGGAGATACCCTCTTCCAAACTGCTGACATACCAAACCAATTCTTCTTCAGAGACACCCAGTCCTCTCAGCATTTCGTCGAAAGCGGTCTTCGC
>CAMNPN010000094.1 GCA_946548085.1 uncultured Prevotella sp.
GCCTCGATGCCGCCGTCGGGGTCTATCTTGTAGCGCTGCATCACGGGCTGCATCTTCAGAGCCGCCTCCTGCTTGTCGGGGAAGATGGTGAGCGTGGCGAAGGTGTCGACGGTCTTGCGGATCTCCTTGTAGAGCGTGTCGCGCTGGCGGTCCTTCTCCAGGCGCTGCTTCGTCAAGTCGCTGCCCTGGGCGATGACGTAGGCGTGGTCTTCCACGGCCTGGGCCTGCACGAAGGCGCCCATCAGCGCGTCGACGGCGGCGGGAAACACCTTCGTGGCGTGGGTCTCGTCGGTCCAGCGGGCTTTTTGAAGGCGCTTGGCGATGTCGCCCGTGAAACCGATGTGAAGGTCGTTCTGAAGGAGTTCGATGGCGGTGGTAGGAATCTGTGGTATGTCTAAAATGTTGCTCATAAGCTATTGTTTTTAATGTTTAACGATTATTATTTAGTAGTAAAAGGGCTTTTGCTTGGCCTCGGAGCATCGGATGATGGAGTAAAAGAGCTTTTGCTCGACCCCCGGAGCATCGGATGATGGAGTAAAAGGGCTTTTGCTTGGCCCCGGAGCATCGGATGATGGAGTAAAAGGGCTTTTGCTTGGCCCCAGAGCATCGGATGGTGGAGTAAAAGGGCTTTTGCTTGGCCCCGGAGCATTGGATGGTGGAGTAAAAGGGCTTTTACTCCACCATCCGGAGCCTCAGCGAAGCCTTACCACTGGTAGGGCGACTCATTCGGGCTTGTGGGCAGCGACGCCTGCAGCAACTGCTGGCGGTGCTGCAGAAGGACTACCTTCATCTCGGGTTTCTCGTATGCGCGCTTCATATTCATATTATTCTGTGTCATAGCTGTGTCCTCCTTCTTTTTATTTGATGATATACTTCTGTCCGTCTTTCACATAGATGCCCTTGCGTGCGGGCTTTCCGCTCAGCCTCCGTCCGTCGAGCGAGTACCACTCTGCGGCCTCGTCGTCAGCCAGTGCCGGGAGTTCGATAGCCGTCGTGTTGTCGTCGCCGAAGCCGATGAAGCTGCGGGCGGGTGCTGCCGACGTTGGAATCTCCAGATGCGCCTTGCTGCCGTCGAGCGTTGCACCGTTGTACAGGTAGAAGCCCAAGGTGCCATTATTGTTGCCGCCGCGCGACAGCGTGTAGGCAGCGTAGCCGTTGGTGACCGACGTGCCGCCCTTCAGGTCATTGTCCGAGAAGTCGGCAGTCGTTGTGGCAGGTGTCAGCGTGACGGTTCCCGTCGTCGATTTCAGGATGACGGCCTGTTCTGCGGCGATGTCCGTCACCTCGGTCAGCGTCACACTGCTCGTACCATTCAGCGCAGCCTTATACACTGTCGTGTTTGCATCGGCCGTAAAGCCCTGCGTGGCAGAAGCGTTGTAGAAGGTAGACCAGTAGTTGCCGTTGCCGTCGCTGTTAGTGGTTACAGCAAAAGGAGCATAGCCATAGACCTCAATCTTTTTTAAACCCTTACTTTGATTATTTCCACCATCAATGGGTGTACCATTTATTCTCGGCGTCTTATCCTCTTCCGTGGTTTCGGCTACGAAAGGAGCTTCGCTGTCTGTTGCTGTACGATCGGCGTTGTCATAGAATATACATTTGGTGATGGTGTATCCTTCGGCAGCGGTGACGGTTGCCGACCAACCGTATCCCCACCATCCCCAGGCAGCGAGGTATGATAATTGCCCTTGTGCAGTAGTACTGAATGAAACGTTTGCAACATTCGCCGTGCTGTAGCTTGCTTGCTTATCGCCTGTTGCTGTAATCGTGGTCAGCAGCGTTTCCGTCTGCGCCACTGCGCCCGTAGCTGCCATTAGCAGGAGGGCGAGGATTGATAGAATTCTTGTTTTCATCATTGTTTTGTTTTTAAATGATTAAACTTATTTGTTAATGATAAATGTTTGTTTCCTAATGTTTGTCCCCCGCCGCCGTTGTCCGACGGGGACAAAAAAACAAGCCGACTTCTCTTGCATGGACGCAAGAAAAGCCGTATATTGACGCGGGCGACCCGCGCATAAAATAATAGGTGTTATTGTCTCTTATAGGCGAGCGCCTGAGAGAGAGAGAGAGAGAGAGAGAGTAATCAAATTATCGGGATGACCAAGAAAATAGCCATTCTTTTTCGCCGTGTTATGATTATTTAACTCTCTGAGGTAGGGCATGCTCCTGTTAGTTAGAATATCGAATCGACTATCTTGTCGACAATTTCGTCGAAGTATTTCTGCTTGATGCTGCCGAGGCGGCGCAGGATGCCATCGTCAACAGTGACGGCCAGTATCTGGCACTTGACATAACTCTGCTTTGCCATCTTGAATGAAAGCATCTCGTCATTTGACACAATCAGTGCGGGATGAACCTTGTAACCCTCGCCCGGAATTGGAAAGTCAATCTCCACAATGTCTTTTTGATGGTACTTCATTTTAGATGGCGGGCAAACGCTTTGGCAGACATTATCTTGGAGGCATAAAGAAATTCCTCCCTGGACTTACGGTGAGCCTCCACCTCTTCGGGGGTAGGCTCGTCAGGCTTCACTTCCCTTTGGATGAAAAGCCCAGTGGCCAGCAGTGCGGCAAGCTTGCGACGTGCCAGTGCGCTGTTCTGGTTATACTCTAAAGTTATTGTGCACATAATAAATACGTATTTGATGAATATTCGGGTACAAAGGTACATTTTTTTCGCAAACTTGATACAAACGGGGCGTTAAAAGTGTAAAAAGGCGGGCAAAAGTGTTGCGTTTCGTCACTTTCGCCCGCCGATGTTACTATTATGCGGTCAGTGAGTAGCCTTCAGATACTGCAAGTCGCCATACCAATAACTGGCGGTGCAACCACCATCGATGAGCAGGTCAGTACCGGTGATGAACTTAGCATGTTCACCAAGCAGGAAAAATCAGGGAAAGGCTTGTTTTGCATAGATATTTTTCGTACCTTTGCAAGAGAATTACTAAAAGCCATCATCAATATGATAACAAAGGCTGTCACATGACTAAAATGAGGAATGAAAGAGAACATGGCATATACGGTTGAAAGATATACGGCTGAGATTGATGCCAAAGTCTATATTGAGAGGTTCCGTAAGGCTGACTACTTTATAAGGCTTTGCCATCAATGCGGAAATTATGGCCGACGTTATGGTTGTCCTCCGTTTGACGATGATCCGCTTGCTGCAATAGGAGGGTATGACAAAGTACGGATAATGGGGCTAAAGATAACTCCCAAAGATAAGTCGCTCCCACTTGAAGCTGCCAACGACTTGATGACCCCCGTGATTAGCGAACTGAACGAAGAACTGTTGGAAACTGAGAAATCTCTGGGTGGTATGTGCTATGGGTTCGTAGGCACTTGTCCTTATTGCGGTGGTGCTACATGTGCGAGAATCGATGGCAAGCCCTGTAAACATCCCGACAAGGTGCGCCCATCGTTAGAGGCCATCGGATTTGACATCAGCAAGACGGCAAAGGACTTGCTGGGGATTGATATAAAATGGAGTCAGGACGGGTTAATACCTGAGTATCTGACATTGGTATGTGGCATCTTTTATAAGAAAAGCTATAGAGTCATTGATTTGTTTGTTTTGCAAATCGACCGCAAAATTAGCAAAAATAGTTTAAATAGAGGGCTTCTTGCATCTTAAAAAATCAAAAAAGTGAGTCTCTATAGCATTCGTAAAATCGAATTTTTTCGTTAATTTTGCAAGGTAAAGATTGATATTTTATCACTAAAAACAAGAGAATTATGTCAAAGACAGTAGAACTGCAAATCGAGAAGAGCCGTAATCTGGTGGAGGGTCTGCGCAAGCACCTCAATGGCATCGGCGGCGGAGTGACTAATGATGAAATCGGGCAGATGGAGCAATCGCTGAAG
>CAMNPN010000095.1 GCA_946548085.1 uncultured Prevotella sp.
CGGGACAAGGGACAAATACAAATTTAAACAATGGAAAAAGCAACAATCAACAAATCAATCAAACTCTCCGAGCACTATTCGCTCGGAGAGCTTACCAAGACAAGCCACAAGGAGGTAGACAATACGCCCAGCCATGTGGCGATTGAGAACCTGAAGCAGCTCTGTCCGTGGCTGGAAGAATTGCGTTTTACGTACAACGCGCTCTACTGCCTGAAGCCTGGCGAGGACTACGACACGTCGGAGAACGTGGAGCCTATCATCATCAACAGCGCCTATCGCTCGACGGAGCTGAACAGGAAGGTGGGCGGGGCTCCGACGAGCAATCACCTGACAGGTTGTGCCGTGGACATCCGCTGCTTAGGCATCGAACAGGCGTTACGCTATGCCGTGATCTTAATGGACTACGCTGACGAGACGCATCAGGACTTCGACGAACTGCTGATAGAACGCTCGCGGGCGGGAAACTACTGGCTGCACCTGGCCGTCAGGCCGAAGGACAATCGCCGCAAGACGATGTTCATCCAGGCATAGGTACCCCACGCGGCTACCCCTTCAGTAAAAAAAGCGAGCCCCGAAAAGGGCCCGCTTTAATTATCGCAGACATCTTGATCAGTTGCGGAAGACGAGACCGTCGCCGAAGTCGTCGATGATGATAGGCTTCGTGCGGTCTACCTCGTCGGCAAGAATCTTCTTCGACAGGTCGTTGAGGACAAACTGCTGAATGGCACGTTTCACAGGACGAGCTCCGAAATCGGGGTCGTAGCCCTCCTCGGCAAGGTAGGCGATGGCCTGCGGCGTACACTCCAGACGGATGCCCTGGGGAGCAAGCATCTCCGTGACGCGCTTCATCTGCAGGCGTACTACGTCGGCAATCTGCTCCTTGGTGAGGGGCGTGAAGGTGATAATCTCGTCGATACGGTTGAGGAACTCTGGCCGCATGTTGGCTCGGAGCTGCTCGCGGGTAGCGTTAGAGGTCATGATGATGATGGTGTTCTTGAAGTTCGCCGTGCGCCCCTTGTTGTCCGTCAGGCGGCCATCGTCGAGCACCTGGAGGAGTATGTTGAACACATCGGGGTGAGCCTTCTCGATCTCATCGAAGAGGACAACGCTATAAGGCTTGCGCCGAACGGCCTCCGTAAGCTGTCCGCCCTCGTCGTAGCCCACGTAGCCCGGAGGGGCTCCAATAAGCCGAGAGACACTGTACTTCTCCTGATACTCCGACATGTCGATACGCGTCATCATCGTCTCGTCGTTGAAGAGGTAGTCGGCCAGGGTCTTTGCCAGCTCGGTCTTGCCCACACCTGTGGTGCCAAGGAAGATGAACGAGGCAATAGGGCGCTTGGGATCCTGAAGACCTGCGCGACTGCGGCGGACGGCATCTGAGACGGCGGTGATGGCCTCGTCCTGGCCGATGACCCGCTTATGCAGTTCCTCTTCGAGGTGTAGCAGCTTCTCGCGTTCGCTCTGCAGCATCTTCGTCACAGGGATGCCCGTCCAGCGAGAGACGACCTCTGCGATGTCGTCGGCAGTGACCTCCTCGCGCACCAGGGAGTTGTCGCCCTGTGCGCTGACCAACTGTTGCTGGATGGCTTTGATATCGTCTTCGAGGGCCTTGAGCTTAGAGTAGCGTATCTCTGCCACCTTGCCGTAGTCGCCCTCGCGCTCTGCACGCTCAGCCTCATATTTCAGGTTCTCCATCTCCTGCTTGTCCTGCTGGATCCTGTTCACCAGCTGGCGCTCGCTTTCCCACTTGGCTCGGAACTGCGTCTCCTGTTCGCGGAGTTCGGCAATCTCCTTGTCGAGCTGGGCAATCTTGGGTTCGTCGCCCTCGCGCTTGATGGCCTCGCGCTCGATCTCGAGCTGAGCCAGACGGCGGGTGATCTCATCGAGTTCCTCAGGCACCGAGTCGCGCTCCATACGCAGTTTGGCGGCAGCCTCGTCCATCAGGTCGATGGCCTTGTCGGGCAGGAACCGTTCGCTGATATAGCGCTCGGAGAGTTGTACGGCAGCGATACAGGCATCGTCCTGGATACGCACCTTGTGATGGTTCTCGTAGCGCTCCTTCAGTCCTCGCAGGATTGAGATAGCCGATAATTCATCTGGCTCGTCGACCATCACCGTCTGGAATCGGCGTTCGAGGGCCTTGTCTTTCTCGAAATACTTCTGGTATTCGTTGAGCGTCGTCGCACCGATGGCTCGCAGTTCGCCACGGGCGAGGGCAGGTTTCAGGATGTTGGCGGCATCCATCGCTCCCTCACCGCCGCCAGCACCTACCAGCGTGTGGATCTCATCGATGAAGAGGATGATGCGGCCTTCGGCCTTCGTCACCTCGTTGATGACGCTCTTCAGTCGTTCCTCGAACTCGCCCTTGTACTTCGCGCCAGCCACCAGCGCACCCATGTCGAGCGAATAGAGCTGCTTGTCCTTCAGGTTCTCAGGCACGTCGCCACGCACGATACGGCCCGCTAGACCTTCGACGATGGCTGTCTTACCCGTACCAGGTTCGCCGATCAGGATCGGGTTGTTCTTAGTGCGGCGGGAAAGGATCTGCAACAGGCGTCGGATCTCATCATCGCGGCCGATTACGGGGTCGAGCTTACCCTTGCGGGCGAGATCGACGAGGTTCTTGGCGTATTTTTCCAGCGACTGGTAGTTGTCGTCGGCACTCTGAGACTGTACCTTCTGTCCTTGGCGCAGCTCCTGAATGGCTTTCTGCATGTCTTTCTCCGTACAGCCCGCATCCTTCAGAATGCGTGCGGCAGTGGAGTTGACGCTGAGCAGAGCAAGCAGGACGGGCTCGACGCTGACGAACTCGTCGCCACCCTGCTGGGCCGTCTGCTGTGCGCGCACGAGTACATTATTACTATCGTTAGAGAGATAAGGCTGTCCGCCCTGCACACGTGGCAGGTGCTTGATCTCCTGCGTGACAAGCAGTTCTATCTGCTGGGCGTTGACGCCAAGTTTCTGGAAGATGAAGGTACACACGTCCTTCGCCTTCTCCAATACGCCCTGAAGAATATGTACAGGTTCGATGACCTGCTGGCCGTTCTGCTGAGCGATGTTCACAGCCTGCTGCACAGCCTCCTGGGCCTTGATAGTGAATTTGTCTAATGTCATATTTACCTCCTTATTTTAAATTTTTACTTCTATTTTCTTACTAACAATAGTTGTGCCGAGGACGAAAGGCATGACAGATTGTCGGAATTTTCTGCCTTTTAGTCAGCATCCTATAAAATCCCAACAAATAAGGATTGCACAATCAGAAGAAACGCCGTACCTTTGCACCGCATTTAATGAAATAAGAAAAGAAATGAACAAGAAAATTTATCTCTGCACCTTTTTGGCAGTTATGAGCGCGAACGCGCAGGCAGAGGCTGTCGAGGAGGTCTCAGACTCTTCTCGCGTCGTCGATCTCGACGAAGTAGTGGTTGTATCCCAACCCAAAGAACAAGTACGCCTGCGCCTGCAGCCCGTCAGCAGCAATGTTTTCGGCAGTGAACAGCTGCACCAGTTGAACGTGCGCGACCTGAGCCAGCTGTCTCAGTACGTGCCGTCGTTCACGATGCCGTCGTATGGTGCTCGCCTCACCTCATCGATGTATGTGCGAGGTATCGGCTCACGCGTGAACAGTCCTGCCGTAGGTATCTACTACGATCATATCCCACTGATGTCGAAGGCTGCTTTCAACAGCCATTTCTACATGCTCGACCGCGTGGACATCCTGCGAGGCCCTCAGGGCACGCTCTACGGACAGAACACTGAGGGCGGCCTGGTGCGCATCTACTCGAAAGACCCTTTCAGCTACCAGGGCACCGACATCCGCTTAGGCATCGGCACAGGCCTCTGGCGAAACGCGGAGGTGGCCCACTACCACCGTCCCAGCGACAAGCTCGCCTTCTCTGTAGCAGGCTTCTACAGCGGACTCAAAGGATTTATCAACAACAAAAACTTCGACGATAAGAACGACAAGAGCACTGAGGCTGGTGGCAAGTTCCGACTAATCTACAAACCATCGCAGCAGCTGAATTTCGACTGGACTGCCGACTATCAGCACGTCAGCCAGAACGGCTTCGGATATGGAGAGTTTATGCCTGACGAGATACGGTCACGCATGGGTACTTATGCAGATCGTTTTGATGGTGATAAGGTTTACGACCCTGCCACGACGATCATGAACGGCTACAAGCGTAATATGCTGAACACGGGACTGAACATCAGTTATGACACGGAACGGATGCTCTTCACCTCTACCACCAGTTACCAGTTCCTGAAGGATAAGATGGACATGGACCAG
>CAMNPN010000096.1 GCA_946548085.1 uncultured Prevotella sp.
AAGGTCGGTTGACATATAGTCGGCAGACCGGTTGACTATATGTCGGACGGTTGGTTGACATATAGTCGGCAAAGGCTTTAGACGGCACTTCCTATTGGTTTCCCCCATGGAAACCACCGTTTTCCCCGGCACTTTCAATCGCTTTAAGCGGAGACTAATATAGTGCTCACGACGTGTCAAGCACGTCGTGAGCACTGTTTCTCTGGAATTACCGCTATCTCCTGACCGTCTTCTTCTGATCGCTGATGACGATACCCTGCGTCTGATCGGTGGCGGGCAGGCCGCCGATGGTGTATGCCCGACCATGGCTCTCGGCGACACGGCTTACCGACCGGACGGCGGTGGCCGTAGGCCTGACGTCAGGCCCGTAGATGGTGGTCCAGTCGTCGCGCATGGATACCGGCACCCATCCGTTCGCCTCACAGTCCTTGCGACACTTCTCCGCCTTGGCCTCATTGCCCAGCTCGCGCTCCACATCGTCGCAGAGCAGACAGAAGGCCATCGAGGGATAGCGGTTGCCCGTGGTGACGAACTCAAACATCGGATAGTCGCCCGACGAGTTGCCGAACGTCAAGATGGGCTTCTGGCCCAGCTGGCGCGTCATGATGTCCACCTTGCTCCATTTCGTACTCTTCTGCTTGAAGAGTCCCTCCTTGTCGACTCGGATCTGGGCCAGTTGCTCTCTCGTCGGCTGGGCCGACAGATAGGTCAGACAGCTGCAGATAAGGGCGGCAGCAAGCACCCACTTGTTAAATATTTTATTCATATCCTATCGTTGAAGATTCAAATTCGATGGCAAATATACTATCTTTCTGCTACATCTGCAAGCAAATGACAGTAAAACTTTGCCCAAGATCATGGATGCACAGTGAAAGGGAGACAGGTTAGTGGATAACTTATACGTCCTGCACGGTTGAGCAATTTCTGAGATAAAAACTTGGATAATCCAGTAGAAATCATTAACTTTGCAGACGGGACAATCTTTCGCTTATGAGACTACGACAACTCAGACGCTACACGTTCACCGCCTAAACGTTTATCGACAAAAATGAGAAGATATATCTTGCTGACCACAGCTGCTATCCTATGGGGCAGCATCCTTTCCGCTCTGGCACAGGGACATACTGAAGAATTCACCGTGGCAACGCTTAACATCGACGGACTGCCCACCCATGTGATTGGGATCCCCGTCAACATCGACGGGCCTGGCGAGAAATATACGCCGGAGATTGCCGACTATCTGCTACAGAAAGACTATGACCTCGTGGGCCTGCAGGAAAACTTCAACTACTACGACCTGCTCTTTACGAAACTCGCGACCAGTTACCACCACGACCAGTGCCTGGGCAAGATCTCGCTCGAGTCCTTTGCCTTCCCTTTCCCCTACGACGGCATCAGCCTCATCTGGCATCATGGCATCCAGGGTGAGCACACCCAAAGCGTCTGCTGGGATGAGTCGTACGGTATTTTCAGCCATGCCGCCGACGCACTTACCGATAAGGGCTTCCGCCGCTATGACCTCACCCTGAAAGGCGGTTCGGAAATCGTCGTCTACAACGGACACTGGGATGCCAGTTATGACAAGGACGAAGAGTCTGGCCGTGACGGCCCCGACCGCGAGGCACGCATCGCCCAATGGCGGCAGATACGCGACAGCATTATGGCTCGTCTTGACAAACGGCCCGTGATCGTGCTGGGCGATATGAACAGTTACTACCCTCGCGACGACATCAAGTCGCAGTTTGTCGACTATATCGAGTCGACAGGCAAGGCCAGAGTCTTTGACGCCTGGGTAGAGTTAGAGCGGAACGGAGAATATCCTGCCAAGGTAGACGGCCCCGTGACGCATGATGAGAATGGCTGGGGGCACCACGGGGAGGTGTACGATAAGATCCTGTTCATCAACCCCACGGACGGCGGTCAGTTGACGGCACTTAGTTATAGTCTCGACAAAACGGGCTACATGCGTAGTGACGACCCTGACAAGCCCTTTGGCGACCACTTCCCCGTTGCCGTAAAATTCCGAATCGTCCCAACGGGAGATAGTGGATCAGGCATAGAGAGTATCACCGTCAGCCCATACCAGAACAGAGAAGGCTGGTACGACCTGCAGGGACGCCGGTTTGCCAAAAAGCCGACGACTCCTGGCATCTATCTGCATCACGGACAGAAGATACTTATCAGATAGAGGAAGAATCCACTCACGCTGAATGATAATAATTCCCGAAACGCTTGGCAGTTTCGGGAATTATTAGTACCTTTGCAGGCAAAAATCAAAAACCAGATAGACAAAGATGAACAGAGACAACACTATCTTCGAGTTGATCGAGAAAGAGCATCAGCGCCAGTTGAAAGGCATCGAGCTGATTGCCAGTGAGAATTTCGTGAGTGACCAGGTGATGGAGGCTATGGGCTCGTACCTGACCAACAAGTATGCAGAAGGCTATCCTGGCCATCGTTACTATGGCGGCTGTCAGGTGGTAGACGAGGTGGAGCAGTTGGCCATCGACCGCGTTTGCAAGCTCTTCGACGCCGAGTATGCCAACGTGCAGCCCCACTCTGGCGCACAGGCCAACGCCGCCGTGCTGCTGGCCGTACTGAAGCCCGGTGACACCTTCATGGGTCTGAACCTCGACCACGGCGGGCACCTCTCACACGGTTCGCGTGTGAACACCTCGGGTATCATCTACAACCCCATCGGCTACAACCTGAACAAGGAGACAGGCCGTGTGGACTATGACGAGATGGAGCAACTGGCCCTCGAGCACAAGCCAAAACTGATTATTGGCGGTGGCTCGGCCTACAGCCGTGAGTGGGACTACAAGCGGATGCGTGAGATAGCCGACAAGGTGGGCGCCCTGCTGATGATCGACATGGCACACCCCGCTGGCCTCATCGCTGCCGGACTGCTGGAGAATCCCGTAAAATGGGCTCACATCGTGACCTCTACCACCCACAAGACCCTGCGCGGTCCCCGTGGCGGTATCATCCTGATGGGTAAGGACTTCGACAATCCCTGGGGCTACACCACGCCGAAGGGTGTCGTGAAGAAGATGTCGACCCTGCTCAACTCTGCCGTCTTCCCCGGACAGCAGGGCGGTCCGCTGGAGCACGTCATCGCCGCTAAGGCCGTAGCCTTCGGTGAGGCTCTGCAGCCTGAGTTCAAGGAGTGGGCCAAGCAGGTACAGAAGAATGCCAAGGTGCTGGCCGAGGAACTGGTGAAGCGTGGCTTCGGCATCGTGAGCGGTGGTACAGACAACCACTCGATGCTCGTAGACCTCCGTTCGAAATATCCCGACCTGACAGGTAAGGTGGCAGAGAACGCCCTGGTTGCTGCCGACATCACCGTGAACAAGAACATGGTGCCCTTCGACACCCGCTCTGCCTTCCAGACCTCTGGTATCCGTCTCGGTACGCCCGCCATCACCACTCGTGGCGCCAAGGAAGACCTGATGATTCAGATTGCTGCCTGGATTGAGGAGGTGCTCAACGATCCTGAGAATGAGCAGGTGATTGCCAGCGTCCGTCAGCGCGTCAACGAGAAGATGAAGGACTATCCCCTCTTCGCCTATTAATATTAGAGGAACAAGACAAATAAAAACCCCGCCTGCTGTGGCGGGGTTTTTATTTGGTATCTATCTCTTGTATCAGAGTGTATATTCACATCTGTAGGTGAACGCCTCACCATTGAAGGTGTAGTACCACACCACCGTGAAACCAAACTTGCTGCCCTTGCCCTTCAGGTTGTCGAAACTCACCTTCTTGCTCTCGCCAGCAGCCAAGGCACCCGACTTCTCAGTATAGTTGGTATAGCTCAGCAACTTCAGGTCGGAATAGATCTCACAACGCGTCAACAGAATGTCGTGCTTGCTTTCGTTATTCAGGGTGCAGCCCAGTGCATCCACCTCATTGCCGTCGAAGTAGGGCTGCCACTCGATGCTGAAGAAGTCTCTGAGGTCCTCTGGACGCTCGATCGTCACAGGAACCGAGTCTTTGTACTTACCGTTTGACGAGGTCACAGTGATGGTAGCGGTACCCACACCGACACCTGTCACCACGCCATTTGCATCCACGGTGGCGACGCTCTGGTCTGAAGAAGTCCACTTCACGGCATCAACATCCTTGGTATAGATGCTCAGCGGCTTCGACTCCTGACGGAGCATGCTCAAGCTGTTTTCCTTTATATAGAGATTGCGGTATTGCGTGATGGTGATCGTAGACTCATGCATATACATATTGGTAGTCCTGCTCGCAATCTTGCTCGTAAGCGGCGACACGTCGACACGCTGCGTGACAACAAACAGATCCGTGTAGAACTCGAGATTGCCAAGCTTTGCCCACATTTCCTCTGGCTCGAAGATATCAAACTGGGTCATGTTGGTCTGTGCAGTGACGGATATATTTCCACCAAGTTCGTCAATCTCGTATTCCGTTGTCAGCAGCTTGAAATAATATGTAATCACATACTGCTGATGGATTCTGATAAGGACAGGTTCATCAATAGACTCACTTTCGATTGTGATAAATGCTTCACGCTCCTTGCCCGACTCATTCTCAGGAACACTGACAGAGATGGTTTTCTTGGAAAGTCCCCTCGTAGCGTTGTTCACCCTATAGGCGACCCAGTCTTGATCACAGTAAACCTCATAGTCGTTGATATTGTGCTCGAACTCTATCTCAAACTGACCACCTTTCGTCTCTACCTCATAGTACACCTCAGACACCCGGATCACATTGTTCTGCTTCTGCGTGACGGTGAACGTACGAGTGATTTCAGGAGCCTTTACGTCAGTGAGTGTAACGGTAGCTTTGCGCTGATCGAAGGTATTGTTCTCGTCGACTGTTACGGTCATCTGCGACATATCCGTGTTTAACGAGACGTGGCACCACGATGCGTCGGAAGTCGCCTGATAGTTTGTTAAGTCCTCATTGCGGAAAGTGGATGTACGAGTGAGGGTATTCTCATCCTCGTTAGCGTCGAATGTCAAATCCTTAATAATCAGCTCTCTGAGCCGACTGATGTACTCATCACTGCTACACGATCCGAGCCCTGCAGAAACCAGGATTACGAGCAGGCATATTCCTAACCATTTGACTATTTTCATCTTACATAAAAATAAATATACAGAAATCGGGTGCAAAGTTACAAACTTTTTGCTTAATTCCTAATATTCGTGCAAATATTTATTATTTTTTCAGAAGATGCTATTTATTTTAATGTAGCATTAAAGTGGTTCACGACCTGTCGGAACAGATGATTCCGCGTGTTTCCGCCAAAGATGCTGTGATTGCGATTGGTATACACCAGCTGACGGAAATCCTTGTCGGCCTGCACCAGCGCCTCCACATACTCTGCCGTATTCCTATAATGCACATTATCGTCAGCGAGACCGTGGCAGAGCAACAGTGAGCCATGCAGTTGGGATGCCCTGGCAATGGGGTTCACCTCATCATAGCCGGCCTTGTTCTCCTGAGGTGTCCGCATATAGCGCTCGGTATAGACAGAGTCGTAGTAGCGCCAGCACGTAGGCGGAGCGATAGCCACGCCGGCACGGAAGACGGGACGCCCCTCAGACATCGACATCAGTGTGTTCCAGCCACCATACGACCAGCCCCAGATGCCGATACGCTCCTTGTCGACAAACGCCTGCTTGCCCAGCCACAGGGCTGTCTCTACCTGGTCGCGGGCCTCCAACTCTCCCAGCCGCAGATAGGTACACTTCTCAAACGCCGCCCCACGGCCACCAGTGCCACGGTTATCGACACACACACAGATATAGCCCTGTTGACAGAGGTACTGCTCGAGGATGGCACCATTGCCGCTCATGCCAATACCCCACTCGTTGAGCACTTGCTGATTGCCCGGGCCACCATACTGATACATGATAACCGGATACTTCTTTGCGGGGTTGAAGTCTGCCGGCTTCACCATCCAGCCGTTCAGCTGAATACCTTCAGAGGTGGTAAACGAGAAGAGTTCTTTGGTGCCCAGAGTGTAGTCTGATAGCTTCTGAACCAGCTCATGATTGTCTATCAGCGTCTGCAGCACCTTGCCATTGTTCTGACAGAGCGTGTACTGCACGGGATGATTCAGGTCGCTCCACGTGTTGATAAAATATTTGTAGTTGCCACTGAAAATGGCATCGTTCACACCAGCCTTCTGCGACAACACCTCCGTCTTGCCATTGGCATGGGCCACCATCACCTGCTGTTCGGTAGGTCCGTTGGGATTGGCAGCGAAGTAAGTGTCGCCCGTCTGCTCGTCATAGCCATAGACATGCTTCACCACATAGTTGTCCTTCACGATCTGACGAAGCAGCTGCCCGTTGTGGTTATACAGATACAGATGATTATAGCCGTCACGCTCACTGGGCAGCAGGATATGCTTGTCGGTGATCTTCACCTCCTCGAAGGTTTCCTCCTTTACATACTTGTCCACCTTATCCTCGATGGCAAGCTGGCAAACGGTCGACAGCGGGTTGGCCATGTATACCCTCAGCACGTCCTGATGGCGATTGAGGGTGAAGATCGCAATCTTTGCCGGATCGCTGGTGGCTTTGATACGGGGGATATAGCCATCGGCGTCCAAGGGCAGATCTATACGGCGCGTCTGGTGCGACTTGATGTCAAAGCTATGCACACTGACTTTCGAGTTCACCTGTCCGGGCACGGGATACTTATAAGTATAGAAGCCAGGATACTCTGCATAGTCAGGTCTCTCAGGAGCCAGACCCTTGAACAACTGGAAGGAGAACTGTTTCACGTCTGTCTCGTCATAGCGTATCCAGACAATCTGCTTTGAGTCAGCAGAGAATACCATCGACGAGTTGGTAGAAAACTCCTCCTCGTACACCCAGTCGGGGATGCCGTTAAGCACCTCATTGAACTTCCCGTCCTTAGTCACCTGACTCTCGGCATTGTCGTAGAGCAGTTTCACCAGGAAGATATTGTTCTCTCTTACGAAGGCTATTTGGTTGCCGTCGGGCGAGAAAACAGGAGTCTGCTGCGGGCCACCGTCGCTCAGGGGAGCCAGCTTGTTGTTCCTAACATCATATATATAATAGACAGCCGTAAACGAACGGCGATAGATGGGCTTCGTCTGAGTCTGAATCAGTATGCGGCTCCCATCAGGACTCATGATGTAGTCGTCTACCCTGTTCACCTGTCCACCTCTGGCTGTGGCTGCATCAAAGAGGATGCGCTCCTGCTTGCCTGCGCGGAAAGAATAGCAGACAATCTGTTTGCCATCAGCACTGATCTGTGAATAAGTCTCACCGTCGGCCATAGGACGGACGGCTGTCATCCTCTTCTGAGAGAACTCTCCTTTAACAATATCCTTCAGGCTCAACTGCCCGCCCGCAAAGAGTGACAAACAAGAAAGGCACAATAGGCCTGAAAGACATAAAGCTCTAAGTCTGTTCATGTAGTTATTATCCTTTTATTTAAAATCTGAAAACTCGTTATTCCGTAGTAGCTGGTCAACAGTGGCATTCTTATTACGTTTCATATAGTGGTCGGCCATACGGGTGAAACGTGTAGCGAAGACTTCCTCACCCATCGCCTGGTCGACCACCCATTGTATCTTCCCGACATAGATATCACGCTGTTCCTGACTCAGGTTCCGTTCGAGCGGCATGGGATAAAGGCTCAGCAGATAGAAGCCAACGCAGTCGGGCACTATATACTTCCTGTCCATCATTCTCAACTGCTCCTCAGAGTAACCGTATTCTGGCCTCCTGTACAGCGAGTAGTCTGCCCCCAGATACTTGTCGAGACAGATGCCGATGGTGTTATTACCCACGATGATGCTTTGGTCCAGCGAACCAATCTGTGCATACACCTCGGGCATGTCGAAATCAGGGATATGCTTTCGCAGATAACGAAAGGCACTTGTCAGCTGCTCGTTGATGTCGTCCATACTGGCATACTGCTGCTGCGTCTCGGCGATAAGCGCCTGCAGCGTGGTGTCCTGATAGAATCGCAGGAAAGTCTTGTTGATCTCCGGATCGTCCACCTTGCCTATGCGCAGCACATCCTCCACCAGTGTCCGTGTCTGCATCGGATAGACGGTGTTCATCTGCTGCAATGCGGAGAAATCACCCGTGGTAAGATAAAGGCTCTGGATACGGTCATAACGGTCAACGACAATCGACTTGTCATCATCAGACAGTCTGAATTGCCATTCACAACTAATGCACCCAAGCATTATGACAAACACCAGATAATATATTTTACGCACTGCGAAATTGACTACTATAGTTATCTATTTGTTAAAAGACCGTGCAAATTTACTAAAAAATATTCATAAATCCAAATTTTAACCTAATTATTTTAAAATATCACCCTAAAAATGCACACTTTTGTTTATTTGTGTAAAATAGAGGCTCGTATTTCAGCCTTTTTGCTTATTTTTGTAGCCAGCTAAAACAAATGATATGAAGAAACAAATGCTATCCCTCATGCTGACGGCCTCCGCCTTAGGAGCTGTCGCACAGCAGACGCTCACCGTCAGCGTATCCAACCCTTCTGCCACAGTTCGGAATGACCAGCCTGTCGTCATCAGTCTCAAGTCCTTTGGCGACGTCCGCGCGGCACTCGTCACCACCAGCGGACAGGAGATTCCCTGCCAGCTCGACGACCTCGACCAAGACGAGACCTTCGACGAGCTCTGCTTCCTGACAGACCTCAACGGCAAAGAAACGAAGCAGTACGAGGTGAAGCTCCTTTCCGAAGGAGAGCCACGTCCCTACCCTGCCCGTGTCTACGCCGAGATGCTCATCCGCAACGACAAGGTGAAGGAGAAGAATAAGCACAACAACTTCATCGAGTCGATTACGGCCCGTGGCGACTGTGCCAACTCTTACAACATCCAGCATCATCATGGTGTCGACTTTGAGAGCGAGCTCAACGGCATCCGCATCTACTTCGACAAACGGCAGACGATCGACCTCTATGGCAAGTACCAGAAACGCCTCGAGTTACAGGCCACACAGTTCTATACCTCGAAGGAGCAGAAGGCAGAAGGCTATGGCGACGACGTGCTGTGGGTGGGCAACACATTCGGTCTCGGAGCCTTCCGCGGCTGGGACGGTCAGCAGCCCACGATGATAGATCCCGTTCGTAGCCGCACGCAGCGCATCATCTCCTACGGTCCGCTGCGCACCATCGTCGAACTGGTAGACCGTGGCTGGCAAGGAGTGAATATGACCATCCGCTATACCCAGTATGCTGGCCATCGCGATACCGATGTCGATGTGTTCTTCAACAAGAACGTCGGCGACCGCCTCTTCTCTACGGGTATCATCAACGTGAAGGGCTCTGAGGAGTTTAGCGACAAACAGGGATTACGTGCCTGCTGGGGTACCGACTGGCCTTCAAGTGACACCATCAACTTCAAGCGCGAGACTGTCGGTCTGGGTATCTGCATCCCCCAGCAATACATCAAGCGCGAAGAGCCTGCCAACAAAGACAACTATGCCTTCGTGGTTGCCACACCTGACAGCCACATACATTACAAGATTATTTATTGCTCTGATAACGAGACATTTGGATATCATTCCGCCAAGGAATGGTTTGAGTTCCTGAAGGAGTGGAAGAAAGAAGTGGTTGACAGACCAATAGACATCAAGATATTCTGACTATTAGACTATTAGACTATTAGACAAATAGACAATTAGACAATAAGACTTCTTTTTATTTTTGTATAGATGTTTAGTATTCAGAAAATCTATATGTAAAGTTGTCTAATTGTCTATTTGTCTATTTGTCTAAATGTCTATTTGTCTAAATGTCTTCCGACCTTTGACGTAGTATTGCCAGAGCAAAGAGAAATCCTTTCGCTCTGGTATTTTTTTTGCCACGCGACTCGCCTGAATCCGTCGACGGTCTTCCTCGAAGTCCTTCCGCCAGCGTTTGAATGCCTTCCGAGCCCTATAGACAGCCTTGAAGTCGCCGAGGTTGCGCTTGAGGATCAGCATCTCCCAGGCAGCCAGATAGTCTAGGAACCATCGCCAGCGCATCACAGGCCTCAGTTCTTCTTCTGGCAGGCACTTATACAGCATCGTCAGGTTGTTGCGGAAATTCAGGAAGGTCTTCATCGAATTCGACTTTGGCAGCGTGCCGCCACCCACATGATAGACGTAGCTCTCGGGCAGACATACAATCCTACGGCCCTTGATACGCAGCCGCCAGCAGAGGTCGATCTCCTCGTTATGGGCAAAGAATCGGCCGTCGAGCCCACCCACCGACCAGTAATCGGCAGAGCGGATCATCAGTGCGGCACCCGTCGCCCAAAGGCAGTCTGTCTGATAGTCATACTGGCCATCGTCTTCCTCCACTGTCTCAAAGATACGCCCACGACAGAAAGGGTAGCCGTATCTGTCGAGGTATCCCCCACTCGCCCCAGCATATTCAAAGCGGTCTTTGTCGAAGATAGATAGCAGTTTAGGCTGGCATGCCGCCACATCCTGATGCACATCCATGAATTCTACCAACGGCGTAAGCCAGTGGTGGGTCACTTCTATATCGGAGTTCAGCAGCAGATAATACTTTGCCTCAATCTGCCGCAAGGCTTTGTTGTAGCCCTCTGCAAAGCCCCAATTCCTTTCCAGCGGGACGAGCTTCACCTCGGGAAAGTGCTTCTTCAGCATCTCCAACGAACCGTCTGTCGACGCATTATCGGCAACATATACCGTCGCCTCGTCTCTCGAATACTGCAGCACAGAGGGCAGATACTTCTCAAGCATCGACAGCCCGTTCCAGTTCAGTATCACAATAGCCACCTTCTCCATCTCGCGCGTACCTTATTTATATTATACCCTTCAGCGCTTGCTTATCACGAGTCAGCTCGCCAAGTTGCACACTCACCAACTGATTGTCGAGAGACGCATCAGCATCCCGAGGTGACAGTTCTACACGGATATAGTTCTTCGTGAATCCATGCATCGCCCTTCCGCGTGTCGCTTTCTCGAAAAGCACCTCCGCCTCCTGTCCGATATGGCGCTGATAGAAGGCTTCTGTCTTCGCCTCCGAGAGATCCAGCAGACGCTTACTGCGCTGTTTCTTTTCTTTGTCGCTTACCTTATAGGGAATCTTCAGAGCCGACGTCCCAGGACGTTCCGAATAGGGAAACACATGCAGTTGTGTCACGTCGAGCGCATCGAGGAAGCGGTAAGTCTCCTCAAAGCACTCTGGAGTCTCGCCACGACAGCCCACCATCACGTCTACGCCGATGAACGCATCCGGCATCAGCTCCTTAATCTTATAGATCTTATCAGCAAACAGCTGTGCATCGTAATGGCGATGCATCAGTTTCAGCACCGTATCGCTGCCACTCTGCAACGGGATATGGAAGTGTGGCATAAACGCCCTGCTCTCTGCACAGAAGGTAATCAGCTCATCCGTCAGCAGGTCGGGCTCCAGCGAACTGATCCTGTAGCGGCTGATACCCTCAACATCGTCGAGGGCCTTTACCAGGTCGATAAAATGCTCACCCGTGGATTTTCCAAAGTCGCCGATGTTCACACCCGTCAGCACAATCTCCTTGCCACCCTCCTGGGCTGCAGCCCTCGCCTGGGCTACAAGTGAGGCAACGGTCGGATTTCTGCTGAAGCCCCTGGCGTATGGAATAGTGCAATAGGTGCAGAAGTAGTCACAGCCGTCCTGCACCTTCAGGAAGTAGCGCGTCCTGTTGCCTCTCGAGCAGCTGGGCGCGAACGACTTGATATCCTTCGTCTTCTTAATATAATAAGGTGTACGGGCCTCTACGCTCCGATCCAGGTTTTCGCTCAAGAACTGAATCAGCTGCGCCTTCTCATCAGAGCCCAATACCAGATCGACTCCCTCGATGGCGGCCACCTCTTCTGCCTCCAGCTGGGCATAGCAGCCAGTCACTACGACGAAGGCGCCGGGATGCTGACGCACCATCCGATGGATGGCCTGCCGACACTTGCGATCGGCCACCTCTGTCACCGAACAGGTATTAATCAGACAGATATCGGCATGCTCACCCTTCTCTGCCGTACGCACGCCCAGCTCTTGAAGCACCCTCCCAAAGGTTGATGTCTCTGAGAAGTTCAGCTTACAACCAAGCGTATAGTAAGCAGCCGTTTTGCCTTGAAAAGCGGAAGAATTAATCATTTTTCACTTTTTAACCTTTATACCTTTTAACCTTTCCCTGTTATCGGGCACAAAGGTACTACATTTTTCGCAATTTTCATCAATTTTTGCCTTTTTTCCTCTAACTGGTGAAATCATACCATTTTTTAACATTTCGTATCTCGTTGATTATCAGTACTTTGCTAAAAAGTTACAAAATTAACCAAAAAAAAATCGAAAAAAATGATACGCCGTATTAAAATTATGCTTACCTTTGCATCGTTTTAATAAACAAATGATTGTTTTACAGATTTAAAAGCATTAGAAAAATGAAGAAATTAGTATTTATGTTCGTGGCAGTTGCTGCTATCTCTTTCGCATCTTGTGGTAACAAGGCTCAGGCTCCTGTTGAGGAGACTGTTGACTCTATCGCAGAGGTTGTTGATAGCGTTGTTGACAGTCTGGCTGATTCTACAGCCGCTGCTGTTGACTCTGTTGCTGCTACTGTTAATCAGTAATCAACGAACACTTGAGAGAAAAGAGGCCGTTGGACGGGAGTCCAGCGGCCTTTCTTTGTCGTTATACATGGACACACAGAAAAAACGGCCCTGGGACGAAACGCCTCAGGGCCGTACTAATGTATAAAAGTAGTCAGTATTAGTCTTCCTCCTTCATCTCCTCCTCGTGCTGCTTGATCAGTGCCTGCTGGATGTCGTTCGGCACAAGTTCGTAACTCGAGAACTTCGTGGTGAATGAAGCACGGCCACCCGTCAGCGACGAGAGGGCGATGGAGTAGCTGGCCAGCTCCTTGAGAGGAATCTTGGCGGACAGTTTCTGATAGCCGGCCTCAGAGTCCATACCCATGATGATGGCACGACGGCCCTGGAGGTCAGACATCACATCACCCATGTAGTCGCCAGGAACGAGCACCTCGAGGTCGTAGATCGGCTCGAGCACCTTCGGACCGGCCTCCTTGAAGGCTGCGGAGAAGGCGTTACGGGCTGCCAGCATGAACGAGAGTTCGTTGGAGTCAACGGGGTGCATCTTACCATCGTAGACGATGACACGGACGTCACGGGCATAAGAACCTGTCAACGGGCCCTGCTCCATGCGCTCCATGATACCCTTGAGGATGGCAGGCATGAAACGGAGGTCGATGGCACCACCAACGACCGAGTTGATGAAGACGAGCTTGCCGCCCCACTCCAGGTCGATCTCTTCCTTGCCCTTGATGTTCATCTTGAACTCCTGACCATTGATCTTGAACGATGTGGGATCAGGCATACCCTCGGTATAAGGCTCCAGGATCAGGTGTACCTCACCGAACTGTCCGGCACCACCCGACTGCTTCTTATGACGGTAGTCGGCACGGGCCATCTTCGTGATGGTCTCACGATACGGGATCTTCGGCTCGATATATTCAATCTGAATCTTCTCGTTGTTCTCCATACGCCACTTCAGGGTACGCAGATGGAACTCACCCTGTCCGTGGACGATGATCTGACGAAGTTCCTTCGACTGCTCAACCACCCATGTGGGATCCTCCTGACGCATCTTCTGCAGGGCAGCCATCATCTTCTCGGTCTCAGACTCATTCACAGCCTTGATGGCACGAGAGAACTTCGAATTAGGATATTTAATGAAGTCGAACTTGTTCTCGCAGTCCTTGCCGTTGAGGGTGTTGCCCGTCTTCACATCCTTCAGTTTCACGGTACAGCCAATGTCGCCGGCACGCAGTTCGTCAACCTGGATACGGTTGGCACCTGCACAAGCATACAGTGTACCAATACGCTCCTTAGAACCACGATCGGCGTTCGTCAGGTCGTCACCACTCTTCACAGTACCACTCATCACCTTGAAGTAACTCACCTCACCGATATGAGGCTCGACACCTGTCTTGAAGAAATAGAGTGATGTGGGAGCAGCCGCGTCGGCAGGCACTTCCTGACCAGCAGCATTCTTGATGACAGGCATCTCGCTGACGAAAGGAACCACGTTGCCAAGGAACTCCATCAGACGGCGGACACCCATGTCACGACCTGCGCAGACACAGAACACGGGGAAGATGGAACGGGTGACGAGGCCCTTGCGGATACCCTCGCGCATCTCGTCCTCAGAGAGGTCTTCGGTCTCGAAGAACTTCTCCATCAGCGTATCGTCGCCAGCGGCGGCAGCCTCCACGAGGGCAGCCTTCATCTCCTTGGCCTTATCCAACTGATCAGCAGGGATGTCCTCGATGATAGGAGCACCACCCTCGGGCTTCCAAGAGTATTTCTTCATCAGCAGCACGTCGATGACGCTGTTGAAGCCGGCACCTGTAGCGATAGGATACTGCACGGGGACGCAGTTCGGGCCATAGACCTCCTTCAACTGGTTGAGGATCTGGTCGAAGTCGCAGTTGTCGCGATCCAACTGGTTCACCAGGAAGATAACGGGCTTCTTCAGTTTCTCCGTGTTGCGGAAAGCGTTCATCGTACCCACCTCAGGACCATACTGACCGTTGACGAGCAGCACGGCCTGGTCGGTGACGTTCAGGGCGGTGATGGCACCTCCCACGAAGTCATCACTACCCGGGCAGTCGATGATGTTCAGTTTCTTGTTGTTCCACTCTACATGAAAAACAGTAGAGAACACCGAGTAGCCGTACTCCTGTTCCACAGGGAAGTAGTCGCTCATGGTGTTCTTACCCTCTACGGTGCCGCGGCGCTTGATGATGCCAGCCTCGTAGACCATTGCTTCGGCAAGAGTCGTCTTGCCGCTACCCGCACTGCCAAGCAGGGCGATGTTCTTGATTTCGTTTGTTTGATAGATCTTCATATCATTTAGGTTTTAGATGAATTATCCAGTAAAGCGGCCACTAAGGTAGGCATTTTTCGATAAATAGCCAAGAAAATCTTGCAAATATTAAACATTATTAGTAATTCTGAGCTTCGCTCGAAGATACTCACGCTCGAAAACACTCAAATAAATTTGGTATTTTGCTCGCTAAATTGTATCTTTGTACCCAAAATGGCAAGTTTATACATTCATATTCCATTCTGTAGAAGCAGATGTATCTATTGCGGCTTCTATTCGACGACGGCGCTCGACCTGCGACAGCGGTATGTCGATGCGGTCTGTCGGGAGATGGAGATGAGATTGGAGGAAAGAGGAAAGAGAGAACCTCTTTCCACTATCTATCTCGGAGGCGGCACGCCCAGCCAATTGACTGCCGAGCAACTGGAACAACTCTTTATATATATAAATAAGGTATATAACAGTACAGAGGTCACCATTGAGGTGAATCCCGACGATGTCACTGCAGAGTTTGCTGCGAGGTTAGCGCAGCTACCCGTCAACCGCGTCTCGATGGGTGTGCAGACCTTCGATGACGAGCGGCTGCGGTTCCTCCGTCGCAGACATACAGCCAGTCAGGCCGTAGAGGCCGTCGAGAGACTGCGCGCGGCAGGCTTCAGGAACCTAAGCGTCGACCTGATGTACGGCTTCCCTGGCGAGAGCCTGTCAGACTGGGAATCGGATATCGACGCAGTCCTTGCCCTCAACGTAGAGCACATATCAGCCTACTGTCTGATGATAGAGGAAGGGACGCCATTGCATAAGATGTTTACAGTTGACGGTTTAAGTTCTTGCGTCCCTGCGGTAGCAAGCGGCAAAGCCGAGCGTACAGATGATTACTCCGGCAATCAACACAATGAGAACTGTCCCCAGTGTGTTGACGAGGAAACCGAGCGCCAGATGTACTACACCCTCATCGACCGTCTGGAGGCAGCGGGCTACGAACACTATGAGATATCTAACTTCGCCAGGAAAGGTTTCCGTTCGCGCCACAACTCCAACTACTGGAACGGCACCCCCTATATCGGTTTGGGGGCGGCAGCCCATTCCTACGACATCAGAAGCCGCTCGTGGAACGTGGCCGACATCAATGCTTATATGGAGGGTATCGAACACGATGAGCGACTGTTCGAGGAAGAACTCCTTGACGACGACACCCGCTACAACGATGCCGTCACCGTCAGGCTGAGAACCAAAGAAGGCCTCGATCTCACGGCACTCTCAGACAGACACAGGGTCTACTGCATGAAAAATGCCCGCCGATACTTGGACGACGGGCTGTTGGAAATCGATTCCGCTACAAATCCTGCTGTCGGGGATTTACGATCCCCGACCCCATCCCAGCGATTACGCCTCACCCGCCGCGGACTCTTCGTCAGCGACATGGTGATGAGCGACCTCATGATGGTCTAAATCTCCTCATTGGCCTCGGCCGACTCCTCCACAGCCTCCTCGGCCATGTCAAGCGAATCGACAGCATTCGAGTCTACCACCTCTTCAGCAAAGTCTGTCTCCTGATAGTCGGTAGGCACGGCTCCATAGCAGGCCATGAAAATGAAGGGCGTCGCTCCGAAGCCGAGCCACACCAGTCCCTTCGTAGAGACCCATCGTACAATCTGATTCAATCCCTTCTTCATATAGAAACGTATTAAAACTTAGCGTCCCAAGAGATAGCGCTCAGCGAGGATGGCTGCCTGACAGCCACTGCCTGCGGCCACGACGGCCTGACGGAACACGGGGTCGGCACAGTCGCCGGCCACGAAGATGCCAGGAATCTTAGTCTCAGGCGTGCCATTGATCTTCTTAAAGTAGCCCACCTCATCCGTCTCAAGCCACTCACGGAAAATCTTTGTATTCGGTGTATGACCGATGGCAAGAAAGAAGCCGTCGATGGCGATGTCCACCAACTCCTCATCGGCCTCACCCTTGCGCTTCACCAGGTGGGCACCCTCCACGCCGTTCTCTCCGAAGAGTCCAAGCGTATTGTGCTCGAAGAGTATCTCGATGTTCTCCCGCTCCATCACCCGCTGCTGCATCACCTGAGAGGCACGGAGGAAGGGTTTCCTTACAATCATATACACCTTCTTGGCCAGACCAGAGAGATAGAGGGCATCCTCACAGGCCGTATCACCACCACCGACGACGGCCACCGTCTTCTTACGATAGAAGAAACCGTCGCAGGTGGCACAGGCCGACACGCCCTGACCATTATATTTGCGCTCGTCGTCGAGGCCGAGGTATTTAGCAGAAGAGCCTGTGGCGATGATTACCGTCTCTGCGGCAATCTCCGTCCCGTCATCAGCCGTGCAGACGTAAGGCGCCTTCGAGAAGTCCACCTTCACGATCTCCCCGTCGCGGATATCGGCCCCGAAACGCTCGGCCTGTTCGCGGATTTCCATCATCATCTGGTTGGCATCCACCCCCTGGGGATAGCCGGGGAAGTTCTCTACTTCGGTGGTCTGCGTGAGTTGACCGCCAGGCTGCATGCCACAGTATTCTATCGGACTGAGGTTGGCACGTCCGGCATAGATGGCAGCCGTATAGCCCGCAGGACCGCTGCCGATAATCAAGCACTTTGTCTGTTCCATATCGTTATTTGTTAGCTTTCTGGGGACAAAGATAACACAAATCAGACGAAAAACAAAATAAATCGTCATTTATTTCTTTGCTTTTATCATTTATATCAGAAATTGTTTGTAACTTTGCGGCAGAATTACTTTAATTACGTACTAAAACAGATTTAATATGAAACTACGTCTTTTCGGACTGCTGGCTTCCCTGCTGCTGTCGATGGCAGCAATAGGGCAAACGAGTATCTACGACCTGCAGAAGCCCTTCGGGTTCTGCACACGTTCTTCACGGACTGCCGATACCTCCTTCGACATCACTGGCGGAGGCTGCTATGCCTATCCCGTATCAGGAGTGAGCGACGGCGATGTCATCACCCTGACATCTAACGGCGACGACATGAGAAGCGAGATAGAGCAGGCCATCAAGAACTATAAGGTGATCATCCTCGACGGTTCCGACGGTATATTCAATGTGTCGAGCACCATCTCGTTCACCAGCATCAGCGGAAAGACTATCCTCGGCATCAACGACGCCTGCCTCAGCACCACGTGGTATGCCACTCAGGAGATCATCGACGCCCTCAACGCTGCCGGCGTGCCCAGCATGAGCACCAGCGGCGGGGGCGGCACCCTGTCGAACGGCACGCAGGTGAAAGAGCAGGCTGAGTTCAACACCCGACAAATCATCATCGACATCACTGGCGACGCGAATGAAGATTATCGCAAGTCGGGCATCTTCTACTTCAAGAGTTGCAATAACCTGATCATACGCAACCTGAGGTTCGTAGGCCCTGGCTCCATCGACGTGGGAGGCGCCGACCTCGTATCCTTCTATGGCACGAAGAACTGTTGGGTAGACCACTGTGAGTTCTCCGACGGTATGGACGGCAACTTCGACATCACCCAGAAGTCGGACTTCAACACCGTCAGCTGGTGTACCTTCAGTTACAGCGACCACTCCTACATGCACCAGAACACGAACCTCATCGGCAGCAGCGACAGTGAAGCCACGGGATACCTGAACACCACCTTCGCCTTCAACCACTGGGGTGAGGGCTGCAGGGCCCGCATGCCCATGGCCCGTGTGGGAAAGATCCACATGCTCAACAACTACTACACCTGCGTCAACGGCAACAACTGCATCAACCCCCGCAAGAGTTCTGAGTTCCTCGTTGAGGGCAACTACTTCGACAAAGGTGTGAAGAAATGCTACAGCCAGACGGGAGCCACCGCCGTCACCTGGAGCGACAGCAACTTCATCACGGAGAAGTCGCAGAGCAAGCCATCATCGTTTGGCGGCACCGTCACCGTGCCGTATGCCTATGACGTCGCTGAGGCAAGCGTCGTGCCTACAGAGGTTTCCACCTACGCCGGCTCCACCCTCTATCTGCAGGCCGAGGACCCTTCTGCCATCGTCGCTGCCAAAACGGGCACCTCGGGGCGCGACGACGTCTACTACAACCTTGCAGGCCAGCGTGTCTCTAAGAATACCCGGGGCATCCTCATCGTCAACGGCAAACTGGTCATAAAATAATAGCCTCAGGGCGGAATGCTCCATAGATTTACACCCGAAAACTTTTCATGAAGTTTTCGGGCTTTTTCTTGCAAGTTTCAGAAATAAGTCGTATCTTTGCAGACGACTAAGCCAGTCCACATAGGACAGGGCGGGTCAAGACATTGATGGAATCCAAAGGCCGACGATGCCGTTTGTAGGGCAGGCCAAGGGGAAAGGACGTTTTCTAACGTTACTGCCTGTGATCTTCAAACTTCGCAACTTTGAATCCACTTCACAGAGGTAATGCAACGAAGCGTTCGCGTGGGTGTATTATACCACGATGGGGCTTTACCTTATTATATATAAATAAGGAAGAGGTGTTCATATCGTTTCTATAATATTACTCGGCGTGGGCTGGCTTGCGTTGCTTATCCTTGATATGGGGGCAATGCGAAGGCCTGAAGACGGGGATAGGCACAAAGGAACAACTCCCACGTCTTTTTTATTTCCTCAACCACATCGCAATTAACTATTTTTGCATATTAATGTGGGTTACCTTTTGCATATCATATCATTAATTCACGTAACGAATCGCTTTAAGAAACAATAAATAATAGAAGTTGTGCCCGACACAATCAAGGGTAAAAGATTATGATTAAAATTACAATTCACTGTTTTAACTGTGCCGTAAAAATTTACGCAAATAACAGTTCTGAACTTTTGGCGAAAGTAAGTCGTAATTCAACAGCAAACGTTTTTGCAGAATATGGCGATACCTTGTATTTTAGGTGTGGAATAGCTAAAACAAGTACTGCGATAGATAATAATGTTACTGACATCATGTTGCAAGTAGACTCAAAGGGTTCTCTCTTAGCATTCCCAACTAATAAAGATAATATTGAAGAGACAAAAAAAACTATAGATACAAATCTAAAGAGAATTGACAGAAATAGCAAGAAAGGAATAATTGTGATATTTTCGATATTAGCAATTCTTATTATGGCAGGATTTTATCACGACTACAGCGTCAAAAAAAATTGGGAAAGAATGAATCAAAATCGATATATGTATAATCCCACAGATAAAGGAAGCCAATTAGTTCCATATATGGACAATAGTAGCGGCATGAATGACAATTATGAATCAACTCAGGAAGCAAATGATGTGTGTCCTAATTGTTATGGTAGTGGAGATTGTCCAGATTGTGCAGGTAGAGGACAGAAACATTCTCAGTATTATTATGACGGTTCATATGTTCACGATTGTACCACTTGTAATGGTAGAGGAAAATGTAATGTGTGTTTAGGAAGTGGTAAACGATATTAGTTAAATATTTTGACGTACTATTCTCTATTAGGAGTTGGCTGCGATTTATGTAGAACTTTGAATTTATTGTAAAATGAATGTTTATATTTACATTTTTCTTTTCTTTGTATTGTCAGTTTTATCCATTTGGGAAATTAAACAGCATGGAATTGCTCCAGTTCTAATTAAATTGCCAATGGTTGTAATTGTTTTATGGATGCTTTTTGCTAGTTGGGATGACAGGAGGTCACAGGTTGCATTTATAAATATATTCTGTATTATTGTATTTATTATAGGGGCGATTAGGTTATACCATAATATAAAAAGTGGTGTATGGTTAATCGTTTCTAGTTGTCTATTTGCTTATGCGAATTCTTTATTCTTTGCAACGGCAGTCTTAGTTGGCCAGGAGAGTGTAGTCATTTCGACTATAACAATCTTTATTTGTTTAAGCATGATACTATTATTTCTTCAATTGGAGAAAGATGGAGAGAAATGGTATAATGCTTTAAATGAACCAGAATCTTGGTCTTCAAAATTGTTTACGGGTTTGTTCTCGTTTATATCAATACTTGCATTTGTTGCTATAGTTATAGTCTTGCCGACATACAGAACTATATCAGATGGGACAAGTTTTTATCGTGCATATTTATCCTCAGATGGTGTATGGTATCCAAGTATTGTGCTTAAGAAAGAGAAAGAACCTATAGCAGCCCCCTCAAAAGGTAAAGACCCAACATCAGAGATGGATGATTTTTTGAACAATCCTAAATCTTTAACCCCACACAAGTATGGAAAGAAAAAGAATCCAATTAACAAAGATACATTGTAAAGAGATTAACTTAAAAGTATCATACTAAGAGTATAATTTAGTAGTAGTATTGATGATTCCATAATATGTGAGTGCAATGGCAATTATATCACTTAAACGAAAGTATACTGATATAGAATTTATCATAGGGATACAAAAGAGGGACGAAAGAATCACTAAAGCATTCTTCTTTGAATGCCAGAAATACTTCAAGGCTCATTTCAAGGCAGTATTCTTTGCCGATGACGTGGAGGATGAGGTGTTTCAAGAGTCCTTTATAATCCTGTGGAGCGAGATTGAGCATCGGCGGATAAGCGTCGAAGATCAAAAGATTTTCAGGAAAGACCGCTATGGGAATGTCAGGCTGCTAACGTGTGGCCTGACAACTTTCTTGTTGTCTATAGCCAGAAACAAATATCGTGAATATGTGAGAGAGAACGCCTCAGTCCAACTAGAAGAGAACATCAATAATCCTTTATTGGCAGACCCTGCTTCTGACGATGCTGACGACACGCAGAACCTTAGGATAGAGATCGTAATGGACTGCCTATCTAAAATGCCTGCTGGATGTAAGCGCCTATTGACCATGTTCTATTATGAAAGAATGAGTCTGGACGAGATATTGAAGGCGCTGAGCCAGTATTCTTCAAAAGATGCTCTGAAATCAGGCAAGAGCAAATGTATGAACACTTTGCGACGCAGAGTGTCCGTCATGTTTGAACAATATCACTTAATGCCATAAAGCTTATGATAGAAAAAGATTTCCATAATGAGGTCGATGATATTATTATAAGAGGTATCGTTGAACACGGAAGAAAGATTGAGCAAATAAAGAAATGGCAACGTGATGGTCATAAGTCTGTTGTCAGACGGCTTTCGTATGTGGCACTGGTTGCTGCTGCGATACTCCTATTAGTATTTGTAATCACACCTGCTCCGAAGGATGAACCTCTGGCATCTGATAAGAATGTTGCACATACTCAGGAACCGCCCAACTCAATAGGCACGGATACTTTATCTACAGTACCCAAATCGAAGGAGAAGGACCGCCAGTTGGCATACACGGACCTCAAAAAAGCAGAAGCAAAAGGCAAGGCTATTCAGAAGGCCGACCCACAGGCAAATAAGAGGTTGGTGCTGGCGGAAGCTGGGAAAAAAGTTTCTCTAAAAGACTTCCCATTCATTGTTGAGGAAGAAGAAAGGGAAGGTAATGGGGCATCAGAGCTTTCTATAGTGATAGATTCTGGACTGAGAGAGTTTGGAATGGAGCGTTTGTCATTAGAAGGTTCGAATGCAGATTCGCTTATGAATCATTTGGATCTCTTTGTAGATGACGATGACGATTATGATGCTGAGTGGGCAAGAATCCTTATATTGGCAAAAGTGAATCGAAAGGAAGAATGTCTACAGTTGCTGAAAGAGTTTATAAAGAAGGATGGGCCACACAAAGAGCAGGCCATCAGGTTAAATGGATTGCTAGAATAATCTTAATAGATGTTAAACCATCCTTTGGTAGGGTTACCTCTGCCATTATTCTGCATTAAAGGTAAAAGAACAACAAACTTAAAATGCAGAAAATATGAAAAGGATGGTTTTAACATTGATGATGGCTGTCATGACAGTCGGTATTGTAAAGGGACAGAATCTAAATTCGTTCAGTCACAAGTACGTAAATCAGACCTGTATGGCTTGTAAAGGCAAGAAAGTATGTACATTCTGTAATGGCGCAGGACAATATTATATGCCCTATTTCGGAAGGAACATATTATGTGATCTGTGCGGCGGACACGGAACCTGTGCATCATGCTCTGGGATGGGCTTTCACCAGATACTCTATTTCTATAATGGCGTGACTCGCAGATGGGAGCCTGCCCCCATCCCGACGCCAGGCACAAATGTCTATGATTTGCTATTGCCAACATCCACCAATATTAATTCCACACATCATTCAAATGGGAACAACAAGTGTTATACTTGTCATGGAAGCGGCAGATGTACGAGCTGTGCAGGAAGAGGGGAAACTCGCTCAAAGTATTTCTATGATGGCTCTTACGTGCATGATTGCTATACCTGCAAAGGTAGAGGCACATGTAACACATGTTTAGGGAGTGGCAAACGATATTAATTGCAAATAGAAATTCAAGGCTCTTTTGACTGGGGATTTGATGACATATCATAAGATGACCACTGATTACGGTACGAAGAAGGATCGAATCTAAGAATACGCTTAATGCCCATGTCAGCAGAAGATAATAAGCAAATAAGGAGTATTGATCACTATATCAATAAAGGTATAGCCGAACGTGGTAGAAAGCAGGAACTGCTTAAGTTATGGCTGCAACGCCATTGCATCGGGTCAAAGATATAAAGAATCAAATATAGGGAGCGTGAGTCATGGATAAGAGAAAGGAGAACAAGATACTTGGCTGTCTTTTCGGGCAGGCATCAGGTGATGCACTGGGTATGGGGGCTGAGTTCCTCGACAAAGAGAGTGTATTGAAGAGATACCCTAATGGGTTACGTCATTATGACGATATAAGATACAACATATCTCGCGGGTTCAAGCCCGGTGACTATACTGACGATACGGAGATGATGGAGAGTATCGTGTATTCATTGAACAAAGAAGGGAAATATGACCTGATGGGCATTGCCCAGTTCTTCCGCAGATGGTATGAGTATGGGCCGAAAGACTGTGGTCTGCTAACTTCCAGGGTGCTGTCCAATCCACTATATAGGCTAGATCCATTGGGCGTATCACGGACAACATGGGAAGAAGAGAACCGCGATGCCGCTGGTAATGGCGGTGTGATGAGGACTTCGGTGATAGGTTGTCTCAACGGCGACATAGAAGAGATGGCTGCTGACGTATGTAGGCTCACACATTATGACCCCCGATGTGTTGGCTCGTCTGTCATAGTCTCTATGGTGATACACCAACTTATCTACCACGACCACACGATGACACCCGACGAGGTGATACAGTTGGGCAGGAAGTATGACGAGAGCATAGAGTATTACGTGCAACGGGCTTCCGACCCTGACATATCTCGCCTGACACTTGGCGATAAAGCGAAACAAGGGTACACGCTGAAAGCGATGGGGGCTGCTCTTTGGGCACTATGGCATCCCACGGATTTCACAGAAGGGTTAGTTGCCGTTGTCAACGAAGGTGGCGATGCCGATTCCAATGGTGCTCCTGCCGGTGCAGTCCTTGGAGCCCGCTTCGGCTTTGATGCCATACCTGGAGAATATACTGAACGACTGAACAGGTATAAAGACTTGAAAAGGATATTCGCCAAACTATTGACTGTAATCGAATCGTCAATAGTTAAAGATTTCACTTTATAACAAAGTAGAACAACATAGCATGATGGAACTAAAGACTAAATATATTTGGTATTGGCTGAAAGACCAGTTGAGTCACCCAGGATGGTTTGAACGACTATTTGTTCATCGTACTGCATGGGGTGCTTTTACCGTATATTCCCATCTGAGACGGACTGACAATAAGGAAAAAATCGGATACAAGACGCGAGAGGATGCTCAGCAAGCAGCTGATAGCATGAAAAAGAAATATGGTGCTGAGTTCGTGGTCTATAAATGTCTTTATTGCGATGACTGGCATGTCAGCAAAGACGTCCGCGCTACCGAAGCAAAGCGGAAAGCTTCGGAGGCTAAGGCATTGAAGCAGTTCTCTGTCAAGGAGTCAGAACGATCAGACAGTCTGGATGTCGAATTGATTCTGTCTACCAAGATTCCTGATCTGGCTCCTGTCTATGGTGGTTTCCGTGGACGGACACTCTCATCACAACGTCAACTACCGGTATGGTCGAAAATGGTGGAGGGAGGAATCCGACAAGTGATAGACTTAAGGGCTGACTATAAGTCGACATTCTACCAAGACCTGTGCCAGAAAGGCGGTGTTGGCTATTTCCATTACCCTGTAGCATACGAAGAAGAGAGAATCGCAAGAATGGCAGAACTCTTTCCTGAATTGTGCAGGCTCATAGACGAGGGCAGGTTCTACATCGCCTGTGCCCAGGGGCTGCATCGTACAGACATCGCCCTCTGTTCCTATTGGATGTTCTATGCGGCAGACAAGGGTATGGATCCGCCAGCCCTCAGAGGCTATCTGAAAGTGAAAGGAATGAATACAGCCAAAATCATGAGAGTGCTGAATGCACTATACAAATACTGGACAGAGAAGAATGGGACATCTCCGATTCCAGAAGATGTATTTAGGGAGCGTAAGGAGATTATTAAAGAATTAAATTTAAGAAAGGAATCAGAATGAAAAAATTAGTATTAGCACTTTTGCCAGCGTTGGTCGCCCTGTACAGTTGTGGACAGAAAAGTTCTTCATATCAGTCAGATGCAAACGACACGATACCCATTGTGCATCAGCATCAGGAGTTCAGCGAAGCAGTCGATAGTCTTGTCTATCAAGAGCTATGGGGGAATAGCTGCTTTAAGGGCGTTGCATACGTCTCCGAAGCAAAATCTATTAGGATTGTGGCGCATACTTCTCTCGTCAAAAGAGGAGAATTCACAGATACTGGCACAGACTCTTATAGAGGAATCATTGAGAAGGGGTTGACGAATTACATCTCCTCGAATCAGTTCGGAAAGACCGCGTTGACAGGAATCTATGATGACATTCCCGTTTATTACCGCAATAAGATGATAGGCAGTGATACTATCATAAGCGAAGCATGCTGCCTTTTCCCTGAAGAATTCAGTAAGTATGAAATATTCGTTGCTCTGATGAAGATTGGTCCGACCACAGATACAGAGAAAATGTGTGGGGCAGCCATAGAAGGAATCATCAGTGAGATAGTTAGACGCGATATGATTGGACTTATGATTCAAAAAGACTCTGTGATGGAAGGTAACTCTGGAGTCTGGGGCTATTTCCAATCGCTTTGCAAGAATAAAGGAGCCGAGATATGGACGCACTCAGATACAAGGAACGACTCTCTGGACGTTTGGAATGCCGTAGTCATGCTAGATCTATTTGCCGGAGGAAAACTGGATAAATATCCCCAGAAGGAGTTGAAGAAAGCACTCCGCGATATGGCACTTGAACAGGCATACAGAGAGAGCCATGGAGGAGACGAATATAAGGGGGACAATCCTGGAGAGAAGTTCTTATTTAAGCTTTTGGAGAAGGCTGCCTACTACGCTCCAGACATCAGTGAGATTGCTGATTCTATTGAGGATAACGGGAAGGGAGGATTCGTGAATTTTCCGGATTGGACAGGCATGAACGATTTGTATAGGTTTTCTGTGTATAAAGGTTCTGACGGAAGATTTAAGGTTAAATGCGCACACAGGTTTTAGGAACATCAGCGCCTCCACATTCTGCTCAGGGTAGTTTGCTATGGTCTGAAACTCATCGATGGCAACGATGCATTTCTTGTCTGCTGCCTTCAGATAACTAAAGATCTCTTTTGCCTTAGAGGCACCTGAGCAGTGTCGTGGACAGACGTGGCTGACGTTTGCTGACGTTGTGCGCAAATAAAGTCTTCTAATTTGCTGATTCCTGTCTGCACCTTATTAATAATAAATCCCGAAACGCTTGGCGGTTTCGGGATTTATTCGTATCTTTGCGGCAAAATACGCAGAGTATGAAATATCCTTTAGGCGTACAGAACTTCGAAAAGATACGTAAAGACGGCTATCTGTATCTGGACAAGACCGACATGATTTATCATATCGTCAAGGGTGGCACATACTATTTCCTAAGCCGCCCGCGACGTTTTGGAAAGAGTCTGCTGATATCTACCCTTGAGGCCTATTTCAAAGGGAAGAAAGAACTCTTCAAGGGACTGAAGATGGAGCATCTGGAACAGGAGTGGACATCCCATCCCGTGCTTCACCTCGACTTGAACGCAAGGAACTATTCAAATAAGGAGGCTCTGCAGGCAGAACTCAACAAGCATCTGGAGATATGGGAGGCTGAATACGGAAGCGGATACAAGGACAGGGCCCCGGAAGAGCGATTCCAGCATGTCATCTTCAATGCCTACAAGAAGACTGGCAAGAAAGTGGTCATCCTTGTTGACGAGTATGACAAACCACTGCTGCAGGTGTTCGACAACAAGCCGCTCCTGAACGACTACCGCAATACATTGAAAGCCTTCTATGGCGTGGAGAAGACGATGGATGCCTACATACAGTTCGGATTCTTCACGGGCGTCACCAGGTTCTCAAAAGTCAGTGTATTCAGCGATCTGAATAATCTGACGGACATCACGATGGACCGTCGATATGTGGAACTTTGCGGTATCACGGAGCGGGAGATCAGGACCTGCCTCGACAATCAGGTGGGAGAGATGGCTGAAGCCAACACCATCAGCAAGGAAGAGTGCTACGAGAGGCTGAAGAAGACGTACGACGGATATCACTTCGAGGCAGGTACCACAGGCATCTATAATCCATACAGCCTCCTGAACGCGCTTTCAAGCCAAGCCTTCAAAGACTATTGGTTTGAGACCGGCACCCCATCGTACCTCATCGAACAACTCAAGCAGACGAATTATCCCTTGACCAATCTTGGTTCCGAGGAAATCACGGCTGACGTGCTCGGCAACATCGAGACCATAGACCAGAGCCCCATACCAATGCTCTATCAGAGCGGCTATCTCACCCTGAAGGGATATGACCAGGAGTTCGAGATGTATCGTCTGGGATTCCCCAACCTTGAAGTTGAACGAGGCTTTACGCGCTTCCTCATTCCATACTATACCCTGTTAAAGTCGGATCAAGGCCAACTCTTTGTGGCAAACTTCGTAAAGGAACTGCGTGCCGGCAAAGTACAGGCCTTTATGCAGAGGCTCGAATCACTCTTTGCCGACGGCGACTATCAAGTTACAGGCGACGCAGAACTCTATTTCCAAAATGCCGTGTGGATTATTTTCAAGATGATCGGCTTCTATACAGAAGTGGAAAGGCATACTTCGGATGGCCGCATCGACATGATCGTCAAGACCACAGACTATATCTATATCCTTGAGTTCAAACTAGACAAGACTGCCGACGAGGCCTTGCAACAGATTAACGACAGACAATATGCCAAGCCCTTCGAGCACGACGGTCGTCATATATATAAAATTGGCATCAACTTCTCGACAAAGACCAGACGCATCGACGGCTGGAGGATGGCAGAATAGTATTATTCGATATCTTATTCCCGCCTGAGCAACCAGAGGGCGAAAAACTGGTCGTAGACGAAATAGGCATCACCTTCCTGAGTGATGAAGTCCTTGTCAAGAAGCGCCTTGACGGCTGACATCACGCTGCTGGCAGACCACAACTGGTATTTCCTGATGAAAGCGCCACCCGTGATATTCAGAGCCCTACCCTCCTTCGCTATGGCAGAGAAGACCAGGCGCTGCCGCTCTGACATCTGGCTGAACAGCATCTCATAGTGTTCCGAATAGAGATCCAGCAGATAATTTACTGCCGAATCGACCATGTCAACGGTACATGGCTCATTCCGTTCTGTATTGAGGAACAACACATTCATCACCCTTTGCAGGCAGGAGGTGATACCGCTGCGGTCCGGCATAGCCTTTTGTTACAAACGGGTTTGTCATATACTCTTATTATTATAGTCCGCTGCAAAGTTAAGCATTTCTTTTCGTATTCGCAACTATTTTATCGAAAATATGATAATCATAAACATGATAATCATAAATCCAACAACCGCAACATTGTTCGATTGTCCAAACAATTATCCAAAAAAGATTATCCGATTTGGATTAATGACTTGCCTCGTTCACACCTCCCGTTTCACCCCAGTAGACGGTACCGACCTTGGTGTATTTACTCTGGAACTTGTAGTCCGAAATGTGCAAGTGAATTTTTCAGAGAAAAGTTTGTCATTTTCGCTTCAAAATGCCATAATTGTAGTTTATTAGCTGATTATCAGCTATTTAGTCTATGGCATTTGCTTATTTGAAACTTCATATAAATGCCATAAATAGCATGAAAACATCGTTTACCCACCCTTCTGAGTGTTGCTTAAGATAGGAGTTTATACCTGTTTAGATAGGGTAAACTGACAGTTTAGACTGGGTAAACTGATAGTTTAGACTGGCTAAACTGTCAGTACAAGCTATCTTTACGCTTTGCAACTGCCTTGTTTTCAATGGTTTAAGCATAAATTTAGCGCGTTTCAGACCTATTTCAAGTTAAAAATGGCATTATGATGGCATTTGCCAATACTAAATGCCATAAGCTAAAATGCTAAATATCAAGTAGATAACTCCAATAATGGCATTTCGTTAAGATTTTGAGGAAATTTTCTCAAAAGAAATATTGCATGAACACTACACCTGGAATAGCGCAAACGTTCTTGACTCTGTCAGGCAAGCCATTTACAAATATGGAGAGCTTAATAATACTTAAATTTCACAAGTGTGTGATTCACAAGTTTGTGAAATTGATTCATTTTTGCTATCTTTGCCCTCAAATTCAACAAGTTAGGGAGAAGAGTTTTGTCTATGGAGTAGCATAGAGACGATGAAAAGAGCATTGATGATTTATTGTGTGCTGTGGCTCGCTATCGGGGCGACGACCCAGGTCAGATTATACAGAAGATAACTTTTCAATAATAATTCTGGTAGAAAGATTCGATCTCTACAATCATGAAAGCGAAAAAAGAAGAACAACAGGCGACGATGTCGCAGGAAGAGGCCTTCCGCGGGAGGACTCACCACTACCTCATGTGTTTCATCGAGAGTTGTCCGCTCAAGGATCGGTGCCTGCACTGGCTCGTCGGACAGTATGGCGACCCGCAGCCGTGGGCCCTGATGTCGATGAATCCCCGCAACCCGAAGGTCGGAGGAGAGAAGTGCGAGAAATTCCGCCCAAACGAGCGGACCGCCATGAAGAAGGGCATGACCCACTTCTACGTCGACATGCCGGCCCGCGTGGAGAAGGCCATCCGCCAGGCGCTCATCATGCAGTTCGGCCGCACCCAGTATTTCGAGATGCGCAACGGCAAGCGCCTCATCACCCCCAGCGACCAGGAGCTCATCGCCGACATCTGCCACGACTATGGCTGGAACGGCCCCTTCGTCTACGACGGCGAGGAGGAAGACTGGCTGTGGTGAATCAATACTATTGCCTTAATAGCCACATTGCAAAAAACTTGTCATATACTTCGTAGACGCCAAGTGCCGATGTGACAAAACTCTTTTCTACAAGTCCTTTGATAGCAGACTGCACGCTGCTTGTGGAGGGGAGATGCCAACGGCGGATAAAGTCTGCCGACGTGATGGCAGTGGCCTTGCCCGCTTTGCAGATGGCAACTAACAGCATTTTCTGCTTTGGTGGGAGTTGGAAGAGCAAAGACTGATAACTGAACTCATTGGCACGTAAGATATTATTGATAGCGATATCTATCATCTCCAAGGAGCAGGATGATCCAGGGGAAGTGATGGCAAACAATTCGTTCATCACCCTCTGTATATACCATGTGATTCCATCGAAACGCTCATAGACAGAGAAGAAAACAGAGCCAGGGATTGATTTGCCGGCAGCATCAAAGTGCTTCTGGGCAAACAGACAGTAGGTGTCTTTTGGAATACAGTCGAGAGTCATCATAGATGTACTCTGATAGAAAGGACGAGCGGGACTGTTGAATATCTCCGCCATCATGGTGCGCTGAGAACCAGAAAAGATAAAATTAGCATTACGACAATGCTGAACATGCGTTCGTATCAGGGCCTCAGCATTACCATCTGGATAGTGACTTACCGCCTGAAACTCGTCAATGGCAACGATACATGGTTTATCAGCAGCCTCAATATATTGGAATATCTCTTCAAGGGTAGTCCTCGGCGTATGGATGTCACCTACTTCAACGTTCCATGAGGGATTACCCATCGGATCAAAGGATATGCCACTACGCAAAGACGAAAGGACGTTTGTGAATTTCTGCATGACCTTGGCCCCCATTGGGCGCAAAGACGAAAGCATGCCACTTCCCATCGCCATGATCATGTCTTCCATGTTCTTTGTTGCATATATGTCAATGAGAAAGGTATAATAATCCCGCCTTACCTCAGTCATGTGGAACAAGTTTTCTATCAACCCCGTCTTCCCTATACGACGAGGTGCTATCAACGCCACATTATTACCATTCCTAATCAAGCGATACAACTGATCAGTCTCTTCTTTCCGGTCACAGAAGTACTCTTCGGACTCATAGCCATAGAGGATAAAAGGATTGTTTACCATAACTTTGTTCTATTTGTGTGCAAAGATAATTATTATAATTCAATTATCATAGTATAATAATCGTATTATAATAATCTTTAACTAAACCGCTGGCAGCTTACGGAATGCCTGCGGTAGTAGCACACCTGATTACTGACAATTTCACATCGTACCAGCCCTCCCATGTTGCAGGAATCCAATGGTATTCTTATTGCACAGCCATTAGGCGACAGCCTAAAAAAAGTGGAGGCCGTTAAAGCCTCCACTTATCTGTTTGTATGGAGCGAGTAGGAATCCCTCTGCACTCCGTCCTACTGTATGCTCCGCATGCATTTGAATGGTGTGATATTATCTATTTTATCAGGCTGGCAAAAAGGCCAAGTCGGTTACTACCCTTATAAAATATCTTAGGAAATGAGTTGAGGTAGCCGTGGGGACAGAAGGTAGCCGTTGGGAGGTACTTGGGTATGACGGCTGCTAAGACTCAGGTATCTGTCCCTCATACTATCACCATCTGTGGCTTTGATACCGGAAAGCCAGTATCATTCGTGGACAAGGTTGAAAATATTCTGTATTCTGGTCACAGCGTAGTCGTACCAATAAGTATGCCGAAGTAACACGGTGACAGGCACGATGTTACACAGGATGTCCGCCATCGTCAGGCCGAACCTCACGTCGAGCATCCAGCGGGCGATGGCTTTCGCCTCGCCAGCCTCATAGAGCGGTGTCAGTCTTTTCCAGAGTGCTTCGTATGTCATATCGCCTGCAAATTTACAGAAAAGTGAGGAAAAGGCCAAATTTATTTTTGCTTTAATAGATTTTTCGTATCTTTGTACCCAAATATACGCAAAGACAATGAAGAAATTGCTATACCTTATATTATATATAGCCGTGCTGACCGTGGCAGGCTGTAGTGGCGGAAGCGGAATGAAGGGTGATTCCTCCTCAGGTTTCAGCATCACGCTGGAGCGTGCCAAGGGCTATACCTATCCTACTGATACACTGAACCTTGACACCGCGCGGCAGATGGCACTGGCACTGCTGGAGCACGACTCCGTCAAGACAGATGTCGGCAAGCGGATGGATTTGCTGCGCCTGCTGACCGATGTCGCACGCATGGGTCTGGACTATGAGGAGCAGGTGAAGTGGGCTTCACAATTGGCCATGCTCTGCCGCGAGCAGGGCGACGAGACCGAGGCCCTGCGCACGGAGTCGGAGATAGGCATCGTGCTTACCCATCTGGGACAACGGTGGGAGGGCTTAGCGATGCTCGACAAGTCCATTGCCCGGCTGGAACCGCAGCGTCACTTCGCCGAGCTTGATGCCTGCATCATCGCCATGAAGCGCAAGCTCACGGCACTCAGTCTGTTGCCGTCCATTACCATGCCTGAAGATTCCGTCACATCCGAGCTGCGCTATCACAGCATCATCTCACTGGCCGAACGGTTCGTCGCCAAGCTCGATGACTACGAGCAGCATCCCGACGACTATGCCGACGGCTCCCCTCAACAGCCCGACAGCGACGAGGTGGCAGGCTACTGTGACTTCTACCGTTCGCAGGCCTATGTATTCCTGGCCCAGGCGTATGCTTCGACGGGCAATCGGAAGGAAGCCGAGAAATATACCAGAATGTTCGGGCAGTCAGATTTCGGGCAGACACTCAACGGGCGCAGTGCCATCACTGAGACCCAGCGGCTGCTGGGCGATTACGACAAGATGCTTGCCACCTACGACGAGATAGACCGCCAGGCTGGCGACGATACGCTGAACACCAACTATGTGCGACAGCTGCGGGGACGTGCCGAGGCTGCCGAGGCCCGTGGGCAGCATGCTCTCAGCCAGCACTACTGGCAGCGCCACTCTGCCCTGAGTGAGGCCGTCAACGACCAGTTGCAGGCCAGCGAGGCCCACGACTATGCCGCCCGATATCATGCCTACGAGCAGCAGATGGAGATCCAGCAGCGTGAGGCCGAGGCCAGCCGCAATGCCATTATTGCTGTTGCAGCCCTTATCGTGGCGTTATTGGCCATAGGCTTTGCCGTCTATTACTTCCGCCAACAGCGCATCATCCGCCACAAGAACCGCGTGCTTGTGGAGCAGATGACCGAGGCCGTGGAATATAAAAGGATGATGTTAGATGGAAGGAATCAAGGGGACAGGTCGCTTGATTCCTTCGGTGAATCCGAGGTTCAAGGAAAGGCTACGGGTAGGCGACCGCAGGTCGGGAATCCTGTCCCGTCGATTCCCAGCCTCGACACAATGTCCACCGACGAACTGTCGCAGCACATCCGCTCCGTCATCATCCGCGAGCGGCTCTACCTCAGCACTCAGTTCGACCGTCAGGCCGCCATCGACTACTTCCACCTTTCGAAGGAGCGCATCGGTGCCGCCTTCTCACAGGGCAGCGAGTTCCCCACCATTGCCGACTTCATCAACCACTGCCGTCTGGAGTATGCCAAGGAACTGCTCGCCGTCAGTCCTGAGATGACCGTCGATGACATCGCCTCCGCTTCCGGCTTCGGCACCCGCCGCACCTTCAGCCGCCTCTTCAAGGAGCGCTACTCCATCACCCCCACCGAGTACCGCAACCAGAACAAGGATGCAGGGAACTGAACCCTTGCCGAGGGTCGAACTTGTCTGAAATGAGGGTCCAAGTTGTCTTATTTGTTGTACGTGTGCGTATTAATAAGTAAATTTGCAGCCATAAGGCGAACTTATTAACTTCAATAACAATACAACAATGACAAGGAAAACAATTCTTATTACGATTGCCATGCTCTGTGCGATGACCCAGGGAGCGTGGGCTCAGGATGAAGAAACGGTGGTAAATGCGTACTTCACCACGGATGAGATGCCCGACATGATGAAGTTCCTGCCCGGGCCGCCCGACAGCACGTCGGTGGCGTTTATGAACGATGTGGCCCGCTACTACTGGGGCAAGGAAATGCGCAAGAATGCGGAGCGTGCCGCTCAGGCCACCCGCGATGCCGTCTATGGCCTGGAAACTATCCTCACCGAGTTTGAGGAGGCTTTCGGCATGAAGATTTCCAAGGATGAGACACCCGAAATCTACAAGGTGCTGCTCGACGGCACTGCCACGTGCGACAGCATCTGCACCATTCCCAAGCAGAAGTACAAGCGCCGCCGTCCCTTCATGGTGTTTAACGAGCCGACGCTCTACCCCGAGGATGAAGAGTCACTGCGCAAGAACGGCTCTTACCCCTCAGGCCACACCCTGCTGGGCTGGAGTTCGGCACTGCTGATGTCAGAGATCAACCCCGACCGCGCCACCGAGATCCTGGCACGTGGCTACCGCTACGGCGAAAACCGCCTGGTGGTGGGTGCCCACTGGCAGAGCGACACCGACGCCGCACGTCTGGCTGCCTCTGCCGCCTATGCCCGTCTGCACACCAGCGACCGTTTCCTGGAACAGATGAAGAAGGCCCGCGAGGAATACAAGCGGCTGAAGGGTGAGTCAACGCCCGTACAGTCAGCCCGCGTAGTGTCTATGACCAGCGACCGTGCCTACACACTGCAGGGCACGCCCGTAACAGCCGGCACCCGTGGCATAGTCATCCAGAACCAGCAAAAAGTCGTGGTTAAGTGAAAACAATTATATTCATATAAACAATAGAATCATGAGAAGACTAAATCTATGGATGCTTGCCGCCATCCTGACCATCTGCGGCACTATGACAATGGGGCTGACCTCGTGCAGCGATGTTGACAACCCCGTAACCAATACTGGCATTACCGAGGCCGACATGAAACAGGCTTCGATAGGCCTCCGTCTCGACCTGACAGACATCGTGCTTGGCACAGACCGAGTACGTATCTGGGACTTCAAGGAAGACAACAAGTTTGTGGCTTACGACCTCTACACCGACGATGAAGAGAATTTTGCTGTCGAACAGCTGTCGGGTACATGGAAGCCCTTCGTAAACCAGAACCTCGCTTGGGATATTGACGAGAATATCCAGGCCAGCGGCATCAAGGTTATCTTCGATGATGAGAACGGCGGCCCAGGCAATGCTGCTGGAGAGGAGACCTACTTCGGCTTCAACATCCCTGACGAGAACAACAAGGTAGAGGATGCCGACCTCTATTTCCTCTCTCAATATGCCCTCTCATATCTGGCATACAACGAGTCTGTATCCGAGCATCCTGAGCTATATGAGGCTGACGAGAATGACGAGAATGACGTGGATAACGTGGGTGATGACTTCGATCCCTATCTGGCCCGCACACGCGCTGCCTCAGCCTCTGACTTCGCTCCCACCAAGAATGAGACGGTGAAGCTGTTGGGAAATGTCTCCAACAATGTCACCCTGACACAACAGGCTCTCACCACCAAGGAGGGACTGCAGCAGCTGCACCAGACGGTGATGAACACAATTTCGAACCAAACCAAGGGCACCGTGAACAACAACCCCAACGATGCTACCTTCAACCTCAAGACGTGGCGCAACCAGGAGACCATCCTGCTTTGGGACGGACAAAAGAACATCACCGTGCAGTTGCCTTGGAGCAGCCAGGTAACCAACAACAAC
>CAMNPN010000097.1 GCA_946548085.1 uncultured Prevotella sp.
CTCATAGCCCACGAGTTGGCGCTCGATGAACGAGAGGCGAGAACGCTTATAGAGTTTCAGGCAAGCCTCCATGTAGAATCCGCCGAGCCAGGGCCATGCCGTTCCCTGATGGTAGGCATAGTCGCGCTGTGTCTGCGGTCCCACGTAGATGGGGTTGTAGCCGCCGCTCTTCGGTGAGAGCGAGCGCAGTCCCTTCGGGGTGAGCAGCTCACGGGTGCAGATATCCACCACGCTCTTCATCTGCTGCTGCGACAGCGGCGAGTAGTCGAGGGCCACGGCGAAGATCTGGTTCGGACGGACGCTCCAGTCCATCATGTTACCGTCGACATAGTCGAGCAGGTAGCCATACTCGTTGACGAACGTCTCCACGAACGACTGCTTTGCCAGTTCGGCACGCTTCTCCAGTTCCTCTGCCTCCTTGGCCTTGCCTTGATCGGCCTTCATGGCAGCGCAGAACTTCAGGGCGTTGTACCACAGGGCGTTGAACTCTACGATGTATCCCGAGCGGGGCACCACAGGACGGCCGTTTGCCGTGGAGTTCATCCACGTCACAGCCTTGTCACGGCCATTCGAGTAGACCAGACCGTTCTCATCGAGACGCAGGTTCGGATGTCCACCTTTTATAATATAGTCGACAATATCGCTCACGAGTTTGCCATACCTCTTGTATCCCTCATCCTGTCCGGCATCCTTCACATACTGCTGGATGGCCCAGATAGCCCAGAGGGGCACGTCAGGCTGCTCGATCTCATATATCTTCACGCTCAACGGCTTGCCTTCCATAAACTCGCGCAGACCCTTCTCCGATGTCTTCATCACATGCTCGAAATAGTCGCGCTCACCGATAGCCAGCGTCAGACCTGGCAGGGCGATGAACGTATCACGGGCACGGGCCTTGAACCAAGGATAACCGGCCAACAGGTAACGGTCGTCGTTGTCGTCGAGTTTCGCCGAACTGCCGCTACGGCGGTCGCGGAAGTGGAACTGATGGGCAGCGCATACCAGCGAGTGGTAGAAGTTATCACGCGGTTTGCGGTCGGCCACCTCCTCTTCGAACAGCTTCTTCAGCGACGAGGCCTTGATCAGCGATGTCGAGCCTGAGAACACGATGCACTCACCCTTCTTGATGGGCATCTCGAAGTAGCCAGGCACGTAGAGGTCCTCGTTCGAGGCATAGCCGCGCTCCTGCTCCTTGGGATACTCCACGCCACGATACCAGTCGGGCTGGAAGATGAACTCGTTCTTCTTCGAGAACTGCATGTACAGATCGGGGTATCCGGCATACATACAGGTCTTGATACCGCCGTCTACTGGTGTGTACTCACGGCTGGCGGTAGCGTTCTCATGCGTAAACTGCCTCACACTGCGGAAGGCGAGGAACGGACGGAACCGCAGCGTCGTGGCCGAATGGGCATCGACCAGCGTGTAGCGGATCAGGATACGATCCTCGTAATGTTGGAAGATCACTTCCTTCTTCAGCACCACACCGCCCACACGATAGGTCGTCGTCGGCACGAGGCTCGCATCAAACTCTCGGATGTACTTGTGTCCGTTAGGACTGAAATTGTTGCCTTGATACTTGTGGAGTCCCAGGTTGAATTCCGCTCCGTGCTGGATGACCGTACAGTCGAGCGACGACAAGAGCACGTGGTTCTCATCGTCGAGCTCAGGCACAGGCACTACCAGCAGACCATGGTACTTGCGCGTGTTGCAGTCCACAAGTGTCGAACTGCTATAGGCGCCAGAGCGATTGGTCCGGAGTAATTCACGACGGAGGCTCTCCTGCAAGTTAGTCATTACGGCTTTCTCTAATCGTAAATAGCTCATAGTTACTAATAGGTTTTTATCATCATTATATAATGTTTTAGCTTTGATTCTTCAAAGGTACGCATTTTCTGCATACCGACAAAATAATGCCGCTAACATTTAACATATTTTTTTGGTTTACAGTTGACAGTTTACAGAAGAACACTCCTATAAGCGAAATGCTTGCTGGGTTATCAACTGTAAACTGTCAACTGTAAACCGTAAACCGTAAACTGTAATCCGTAAACTGTAAACCGTAAACCGTAAACTATAATATGTGCCTCACGCTGGAATCAGGAAGTTGATAACTTCCTGCTCAACATTGATGCGATAGGGGCCGACAGGCGTTTTCATCAGCCGGCCGTCGATGCCTATCATCGCATGCTTGGCATGGTCGACGGTGACCTCCTTGGTACGGAAGGGATGCACACTCTTATGATTCAGGAAACGGCCTGTCACCAGCAACCAAATGCCTTCGATAAGCTGTACCATCTCGGGATGATAGACCACGCTGACGTCGAGCATGCCATTATAAGGCACAGCATTGGGTGTCTGCCCGTAGCCAGGTCCGCTGCCTATGCATACGGTCATCACCTTACGATCGATGACGTCGCTGTTGATCTTCAGCTTCATCTTATACTCCATGCGATGAAAAAGCATAACAAAGAGTGAGGAGATAAAGGAAAGAGTACGCGAGCCGAAGAGCCGGCGCGTCTGGCGACGCAGATTCATGATATCAGCCGTCATGCCTATATTCACACAGTTGAGGAAGTAGCGATGGCATTTCTCCCCTTTGGCATTCGTATAGCGGATGCAGCCGAGGTCTACCTTACGGATGCGACGGGCCAGGAGCCAGTCGACGGTCTGGGCAATATCGTCCTCATCGAAATCCCAGAAGCGGGCGAAGTCGTTCATCACCCCGTTGGGGATGACGCCCAGGGCGATGCTGTCTCTCACCACCTTCTCCTCCATCATCAGACAATTCACGGCATCATTAAGTGCCGAGTCGCCACCCACGATGACAATCGTCTTGTAACCGTTGGAGATCATCATCTTCATCAGCCGCTCCACACTGTCGGCAGTCTCGCTCTGCACGAAGTCGTAGTCGACCCTGCGCTCATCGAGCACCTTCTGAATCTTCTCCCAGCGCTTGCGCTTATTGCTGATACCTGTCTTCGGGCAATACAGAATGCCCCACTTGTTATTTAGTTCTGAGTTCATAATTCATAGCTCATAGTTGGTGATACAGTTGCAGAATCTGGCTTATCTTCTCCTCCATGGGGAGCGTCGCATCTATCCAGTTTATCTTGAAGCCCCTGCGCTCCATCCCCCTGAACCAGGTCATCTGCCGCTTGGCAAACTGGTGGATGGCGATCTCAAGCCTGGTAAACATCTCGTCGTAGGAGAGTTTTCCCACGAGGTATTCCGTCACGAACTTATACTCCAGACCATAGTAGATCAGATCGTCGGCAGGGATGCCCTCGTCGAGCAAGGCCTTCACCTCATCCACCATACCATCTTCCAGACGAGCCTTCAACCGCCGGGTGATCTTCTCACGCCTCAGTTCGCGGTCGATGTCTACACCTATTATTATACTATCCACTGGCGGCAACTCCCTCCTGGGGGTTGGATGTTCGAGATTATAGGTCTCGATTTCTATCGCCCGGATGGCGCGCTGACAAGAGTCTACGTCTGTCGTGTTGTGCATATTTGAGCCATTCCTGGCCTTCAGGTCTGTCAGCATCGTCGTCAGTTCTTCCAGCGATTTCCCCTCGAGACTGTCGCGCAGCGCCTGGTTCTGCGGCACGGGCGACAGCTGATAGCCCTTCAGCACCGCCTCGATATAGAGCCCTGTGCCCCCACAGAGGATGGGCACCGCTCCCCTACTCTGTATATCCTGGTAGGCATCGAAGAAATCCTGCTGGTACTCAAAGAGGTTGTACTTCGTCCCAGGCTCGCAGATGTCAATCAGATGATACGGGACTTTCCTTCTCTCCTTCTCTCCTTCTCTCCTTACCACATAATCTGCCAAGTCCTTGCCTGTACCGATATCCATCCTTCGATACACCTGCCGTGAGTCGGCAGAGATAATCTCCCCGCCAATCGTCGCCGCCAGATGCGCTGCTATCGGGGTCTTCCCCGAAGCCGTCGGACCTAATATCGTAATCATCTGTTTCATGCCGCCTACCGACTGATATTGGTTTTCGATGCGAAGCCTTCCTTCAGGTCGTCCATCGTCAGTTCCGAGAGTTCTTCTTTCGTCAGCCCTGTCCTTCCCGCCAAGCGGTTGGCCTGCGCCTGGATGCTCTTCTCGAAGACATTGCGGGCATAGCGGGCATTACCGAAGTTGCGGTCTTTCTTCTCCACGACAATCTCCAGTCGCGTCTTCAGATAGGCCTCGGCATCGCCGTCCATCGTGTACTGGTTCTTCTTCATATACATCTTGAAGATATCCGTCAGCTCCTGAGGCGAATAGTCGGGGAAGTCGATATAGCGGTTGAAGCGCGACTGCAGTCCCGGGTTGGAGTCGATGAATCGCTGCATCTCGTTCTTATAGCCAGCGATGATGACAACCAGACGGTCACGATAGTCTTCCATGCGTTTCAGGATGGTGGCAATGGCTTCCTGACCATAGTCCTGGCCGTTGCCACCCTCGGGTACCAGCGAATAAGCCTCATCAATGAAGAGCACGCCGTCGAGTGCTTTCTGTACGACGGTATCCGTCTGCTGGGCAGTCTGGCCCATATACTTCGCCACCAGCCCGGCACGGTCGGTCTCCACGGTATGTCCTTTCTTCAGCACGCCGAGATCTTTATAGATGCGCCCTACGATACGGGCCACGGTGGTCTTACCTGTGCCTGGCGAGCCATAGAACACGAGGTGGTACGACACCTTCGCCGTCTTCAGCCCTTGGGCCTCGCGCTGTTTCTGCAACTTCACGAAGTTGGCCAGCGAGCGCACCTCCTTCTTCACCGACTCAAGACCAATCAGGTCGTCGAGTTCCTGATAGGGGTCTCCTTCCAGGGGGGCGTTCACGATGACGGAGTCTTTCTTCTCCACTTGCTCTGTTGGCTGAGTGGCGGGATCATCGGTGGTTTCCGTATTCTCCTCATCATCCACAAAGATGCCGACAATGACCAGTAACACCACAAAGCCAATGGACAGACAACCACAGCCCTTGAACACCTTTCCTATCCACGTCTTGATATCGTTCACTTCCATAACCCTAAGTGACTATTAACAAACAAGTATTATTCCAGTCCTTCCCAAGTACCTTGGATCTGTCGGCATCCGACATAAAGCGACGGGCAGTTGAACACCTGATACTGTTCACGGCCGGGTTCGAGGATGATCTCCACCTGGCGCTGCTGGGTGTCCCAGCCTCCACCTATTATATATATATACATCACAGTACCACTGCCGACAATCTGCAGCTCCTGATGCTTGTTCACGCTGGCATCCATCTCCACCGTATAAGGGTGGTTCGGACGATAGCCGTTGGAGGCCGTCGCCCCCTGCAGCACCGCTGCTGGCAGGTAGCGCTGGCCATAGCTGTCGCTGGGGTCTGCCCCAAACTTATCCTTCAACCGTGATATCACAGAATTCACATTGCTGGGATAGCAAAGCAGTTCGATGCACTTCTTCCCCACCTCACGGTCGCGGGCATACATCTCCATCGCCATGGGAATCATGGCAGCCGTACCATGGGGCGTGCGACCCAAGAACTCTGAATAGAGGGCCTCAAACTCGTCATAGTCTGACGGGATATTGGTAAAGGTCACCTCGCCGAAGCCATCTTTACGGTACTTATCGGCCGACATGTTACCCTTCATGGTATAGGTATGGTCGCCATAGGTCCACACGGCCTCCTCCGCCTTACCCTTCTTCGCGTTCTTTACTTTCTTCTTTGCCGACTTCACGGCACTCTTTCCTGCGTCGTTCACACCCTTCACGACAGCGTTTTCAAGACTGCTTTGAGCCGAGTACTTCACTCTGTTCAGTATATTACCGAACTGTGCATTTGCCGTCTGGCCCATCAGTGCCAACAAGGCTATAGTCATTAGTTTTTTCATCATCATCTGATATTCTGGTTTCTTATTTGGGTCCGATGCCTCGCGGCTTGATGTTTGTGTCGAGCGGATTCTCAGAGAAGAAGTTCTTGGGGCCCGACTGGTCTGCCATGTCGATCGTGCCAAGGTTCTCCGTGGGATGATAGATCTCGCAACCCGACATATAGAACTCATTGTCGAGCGAGAAGAGCGGTGCATCACCATAATTGGCAAAGAAGCGGCAGTCTATGAACGAGAGTCCCTCGACTCCCACTCCCTCGATGAGAGAGAACTCACGATTGTTGAAGAAGTCACACTTATTAAAGCGTATGGCCATCGAACTGCGCAGCTGCATGATGCCATAGGTGCAGTCGTGGATATTGGTATTCATAAGACTAAAGTCGGTGGTTCCATCCAGGTCCAGGCCGTAAGTGCCGCAGCCGTAGAGGTCGCAGTCGTTGGCCTGATTCTGACGACCGCCCTTCACCCCGATGACACCGCCAGAGCAAGAGCCTCCCTCGGTATGGCCGATGGTAAGGTTGAGCAACTGGACGTGGTCGCAGTTCACGAGATTGAAACAGAAGGCATAACGGGGATCGACCTCGATGCTGGCATTCTTGCCACCCTTGATGATCAGGTCGCTGAAGTTCACGAGTGTCAGTTGCCGTCCGTCGAAGACCCCTTCACTCACCACCAGCGGCTCCTTGGCGATGATGGCGGTGGCATCTTCCGACCATCTGCGGCCCGGACGCTTCTTGAAGTGGGAGTCATCCTCCAGATAGCGCGAAAGGTTCAGATGGACATTATCCGGGATATAGACGATTCTGCCCGGCCGCAGGTTGTCGAAGAACTGGTCTTCATTCTCTACGATATAGACCTCTTCGCCATCAACCTCATCAGGTCCTCGGCCGTCGTCATCCAGACCGCCGGGGAAGTCTCCTGGCTTGGCATCCGTGACGAGGGGCAGGCTGTCAAACCTGCTAGCATCTATTCTGTCCTTCTCGGGCACGGCCTCCTCGCTCTTGATGAGCTGGAGGTTTGCCTGCTCGATGACGCTCAGTTTGATCGACTTATTATCATCAACAGGCCGATACCACGGCTGAGCGGCAAAGTGATCCTTCAGGTCCTGCGACTGGAAGCGCCAGCCATGCCGGGCCAGGATCTCATTGCGCATCAAGCGCAGTTGAGGTTTGGTGAACCGGCCTAAATAGGTTGTATTGAGCAGCATGCCCGTGATGATATCGCCCACAGGCTGCGCCTCTGCATATTTCTCCTGCGCCGTACAGTTCTCTATGTTATCAGGAGTCAGCACGAGGGTATGGCAGATGTCACCGTTGGGCTTGCGGATGGCAAGGAAGTTCATGCCTTCCTGACGGATGTAGTCTACATCCCAGCCCAGCTTGCCACGGACGGGCAGCCCGGCATCGGGGGCATCGGCAGAGAGACAGTAGGGGTGTGCCCCACCCTCCACCGGTGAGAGTTGGAAGAGGAAATGACCCGGGTGTGCCCAGACGCCATGCATCTTGACGACACCGAACTCATCGACAGTGGCGGTGTAGAGCACCATCCCGTCCCACCACTTCGAGCCACTTTTAATAGTCTGTGCCTGCATACCCATCAGGGTACACAGACACATCACTATCATCGACATTAGTTTTTTCATCATCATCCTCTTTATTCGGTAACAGGTTCCAGTTGCTTCTTCTTCATGTTCGACGCCATGTCCTTCAGCTTATCCTTACCCTTGAAGGCAAATACCCAGATAAGGAATCCGGCCAGTGCCAACAGGCTGATGCCGAGCAGCGGACGGTAGAACAGCCAGGCGATAGCAATGACGATCAGCGACCATGCAATGCCGATGACGGTACATACCACACCGACACCCCATCCGAAGATGCCTGCAACGAACGGCACCACCTTGAGGATGGTCTCGATAAAGCCGAAGATACCCTTCAAGCCGCCAATCACCAGCATGATGCCGATGATGCGGAAGGCCCACAGCCACATATTGTTAGCCTCTTTCTCTGCATCGATGATCTCGTCGCCCGACTTCTTTCCCATGACGAGGGTCTGAAAGCGCTTGCCGTTTTTGGCCTTATAGGGCTTGAAACTGTCACCATCGACAACGGCCATCACCGTCACCTTGGCAGGTACGACCTTCTCGAATGACACACGGACATCACCCACCTCAGGAGAGCCGGGCACACGGCCGAAGTAAAGCACGTTGCTGGCCTGGTGGATATATTCCAGGTCCTTCTTGTTCACGGCATTCTCCATCTGCTTGTTGATCGAGTCGTTCACGGCCTGCAATGAGTCGAGGGCAGCACGGACGGAGTCTGGCAGCATTGCCAGCACCGAATCGGGGATGGCAGGCTGCTGTTGCTTCGGCTGCTGGGTGAGCTGCTGCATGCTGCGCTTCACACCATAGAAACGCTCATAGGCAGCCTGGGCAGACTTATCAAGCTGCTTCAGCAGATCCTCTGCGATGGCGAGGTCTACAGCCTCACGGGATGAGATACGATGGATCAGGCTCTCGGTGAGCGTATAGGCACCCCACGAAACATTCTCGGCCCACTTCTCGTCGTTCTCGATAGTAGTGAGCACCATGTTCTTGTTCTGATAGGCAGGGTCGTGGAAGCGTGCCGACTCCACTGGACGGCTGGTCCACTCTTTGCTATAGGTATAGGTGGTGGTGGCCACCTCTTTACCGCCAAGCTTGTCCTCTCGTGTCGTCTGCTCGTGCTCCACCCACTGGTAGTACTCTACCGTGCGACGGATAGAGATAGCCTTTGCGCCGATACCGAACTGGGCATCGACGAGCGAGTCTTCTGTCGTGGCCATCGCCGTACCGCAGATAAGCTCTCCCTCGAGCGATGCATCTTTCTTGTTGGGATTCTCCATCTCCACATAGGCGTTACCAGCCTCGTTGAGCATCTTCTCGGTCTTCACAGCACGACCTTCGTTCCACCATAACAGCGCAGTTCCCAACACAAACATCAGGAAACCGCCACCAATTGCCTTAAATGAGTTGCCCACTCGGGTTCCATACCCTGTCGTCGTAACTTCTTGATAAGCCATAATCTTAATTGGTTAAGTTAATAAATGAATGATATTCTCCGATTTTGCTGCAAATATACGAATAAATACACAATTATACAAACTTTTTCGCAAAAAAAGGCCGTTCGACATTATCGAACGGCCCTATCTCAATTATCAATTATTGATAATCGATTGCCAATTATTTCAGCTCAGCGAGGTACTTAATGGTGCGAACCATCTGAGAAGTGTAAGAGTTCTCATTGTCGTACCAAGCAACAACCTGAACGAGAGAGTTACCGTCACCGATCTTAGAAACCATGGTCTGGTTAGCATCGAACAGTGAACCGAACTTCATACCGATGATGTCGCTAGAAACGAGTTTCTCCTCTGTGTAGCCGAATGACTCGTTGGCAGCAGCCTTCATGGCAGCGTTGATACCCTCAACAGTCACCTCACCCTTGACAACAGCGTGCAGGATAGTGGTAGAACCTGTGGGAGTCGGAACGCGCTGAGCAGCACCGATCAGTTTGCCATTCAGTTCGGGGATAACCAGACCGATAGCCTTGGCAGCACCAGTAGAGTTAGGAACGATGTTCTGGGCACCGGCACGTGCACGCTGAACATCACCCTTGCGCTGAGGACCGTCGAGAATCATCTGGTCGCCAGTGTAAGCGTGAACAGTTGTCATGATACCGCTCTGGATAGCAGCGAAGTCGTTCAGAGCCTTCGTCATAGGAGCCAGACAGTTGGTGGTGCAAGAAGCAGCGCTGATCACGGTGTCGGCGGGAGTCAGAGTCTTGTGGTTCACATTGTAAACGATGGTGGGCAGGTCGTTGCCGGCAGGAGCAGAGATCACAACCTTCTTGGCACCAGCCTTGATGTGAGCAGAAGCCTTCTCCTTAGAAGTATAGAAACCTGTGCACTCCAGCACAACGTCAACGTCCAACTTACCCCAAGGCAGTTCGGCAGCGTTAGGAATAGCATAGATGGTAATCTCCTTACCGTCGACGATGATAGAGTTGTCGGTGCACTCAACAGTGTGCTTGTTCTCACCGATCTTGCCGCAGAAACCACCCTGAGCGGTATCGTACTTCAGCAAGTGAGCAAGCATCTTCGGGCTTGTCAAATCGTTGATTGCTACTACTTCATAACCTTCAGCCTCGAACATCTGACGGAAAGCGAGGCGACCAATACGGCCAAAGCCGTTAATAGCTACTTTTGTCATTT
>CAMNPN010000098.1 GCA_946548085.1 uncultured Prevotella sp.
GCGTGACTCACGCGTTGAATGACTGCTCTCATATTCAATTATTTGTCTGCAAAAGTAAGCATTTATTTTCAAACCACCAAACTAAACCTCTATTTTTCCTTTATCTTCTTAGACGAATCATATATTAAAAGGGTATTTTAGGTATTGCAGATGGGTACTTTACTCGGCTGTTTTGCTTGTTTGACCCTCGTCAAACAATCGACTGACCTCCGTCAAACAATCGTTTGACCTACGTCAAACAAGCAGAAGGATAGACTAAACGCCCAAGAACTCCTATCCTTAGGCTGATTCCTAAGGATGGTAAGTGCTTGTGTCGAAGGTAGTTTCTGTGGTTTTACTCTGCTTGTTCTGCCGTTTCGCTTGGGTGGAAGTGGTCGTAGACAATCTGGGCCTTCTTCTGTCCAAGGATTTCTACTAACGCTGAGAGTTCTGCCTCACGGATGCGTTTGACGGATTTCAGGCCTTTTAGGAGCTCGTCACGGCTCTTGGGGCCGATGCCTGGGATGCTGTCAAGCTCGGAGAGTAAAGCGCGCTTAGAGCGCTTGTTTCGGTGGAATTCGATGGCGAAGCGGTGCACTTCATCCTGGATGTGGGTGAGGACGTGAAACAGTTCTGAGTCTGTCTTCAGGGCGACGTGCATGGGTGGGAAGCCGTAGAGCAGTTCGTTCGTGCGGTGACGGTCGTCTTTGGCGAGTCCTGCGATGGGAATATCCAGGTTTAGCTCGTCTTGGATCACCTGGCGGATCACTTCCATCTGGCCTTTTCCGCCGTCGGCGATGATGAGGTCGGGTAGGGGTTGCTGCTCTTCCAGCAAGCGGGTGTAGCGCCTGTGCACCACCTCTTTCATCGAGGCGTAGTCGTCAGGTCCTACTACTGTTTTAATATTGTAGTGCTTATAGTCTTTCTTGCTGGGTTTCAGGGCCTTAAAGACCACGCAGGCGGCTACGGCGTCTGTACCGGAGATGTTTGAGTTGTCGAAACACTCTATCTGGTAAGGCAGTTTGGGCAGGTGGAGCTTGTCCTGCAGCTCCTTCATCAGACGGGTCTGTTTCTGTTCCGGATTCAGCTTCTCGGCCTGCTTCAGACGGTCGAATTTGTACTGCTTTCCGTTCATCACCGAGAGGTCGAGCAGGGTCTTTTTGTCGCCTCGCTGGGGGATGGTGAAGGTGACATTTTCCAGCTCCACGTCTACTTCCTGCGGCACGATGATCTCCTTGGCGTCGCTCTTGAATCGCTCTCGCAGCTCTACGATGCCCAGCTGCAGTAGCTCGTCATCACTCTCGTTCAGCTTCTTCTTATATTCTATCGTGAAACTTTGGTTGATGCTGCCATTGCTTACGTGGATGTAGTTGATAAACGCCATCTTGTCGTCGCTGGTGATGGTGAACACGTCGACGTTGTTTATCGTGTGGCTCACAACCTCACTCTTTGACACAAACGAGTCGAGAGCCATGTATTTCTGTTTCACCTCTTCGGCTTCTTCGAAGCGTAGTTCTTCAGACAGTTTCATCATCTCTTCCTTCAGGTCGCGCAGCACCTGCCGCGTGTTGCCCTTGAGAATCTCCCTGGCCTGCATGATGTTCTTCTGATAGTCGTCGTAGGTCTGTTTGGCAACGCAAGGACCCATGCACTTCTTGATGTGGTAGTCGAGGCATACGCGGTATTTTCCCTGTTCGACACCCTCCTTAGTCATTGGCTGACGACAGGTTCGCGGATGGTAGAGTTGCTTGATGAGGTCGAGCACGGCATACATGCTTCCAACATGAGAGTAGGGGCCGAAGTAGGTGCCCCACTTCTTGTTGATCGTTCTCGTGGTGAAGATGCGGGGGAAGTATTCGTTGGTGACGCAGATGGAGGGGTAGGTCTTTCCGTCTTTTAGCAAGACGTTGTACCTCGGATTGTATTTCTTGATGAGCGAGTTCTCAAGCAGCAAAGCGTCTTCTTCCGTGTTCACGACGGTGTAGCTGATGTCTTGGATCTTGCTGACCAGCACCTTCGTCTTGAAACGGTCCACCTCTGTGTGGAAGTAAGACGAGACCCTCGACTTGAGGTTCTTCGCCTTACCCACATAGATGATGGTTTTGGTGTCGTCGTAGAACTGGTAGCTGCCTGGCTTGTCTGGTAATCTGCTGACGATGCCCTTCAGGTATTCCAATCTCTTTTCGTTCTCTTCCTTCGTCATTTCTTTCCTTCCTTATAATTCCTTTATATAAAGGCTTTTCCCGTTATATTGTTTCACGTGGAACGTTTGGTGTAACTTCTTCCCCTCCTAAGTTAGGAGGGGTTAGGGGTGGTCTGAACAAGCGTTCTTGATCGCCTCTATAATCCCTTCAATATTATTGTATACAACCTCATTATCAAACCTCATCACTCTTATCCCATTCTCTGCCATAAACCTTGTTCGCATCTCATCGTATTCATGGGTATAGGATGTCTTATGCACACCTCCATCTAATTCTATCCCTAATCTTATCTCAGGACAATAGAAGTCAAGAACGTATGGTCCAACCCCGAATTTCCTACGGAATTTGAGCCCGTCTACTTGCTTACCCTTCAATGCCCGCCATAGAATTGCTTCTGGAGATGTGGCGTTGTTGCGAAGAGTTTGGCGAAGCAATTTCTGGGATGCGTCATTATGGGGGTAGGGTGTATGTTTCATATTGGGTATGAGCAGTTGTTCAGACCACCCCTAACCCCTCCTAACTTAGGAGGGGAAGAGGTTACCTGGTTAAACGATTACAGCACCAGTAGGGTGGTGAGGTCTATGCCTTCGAAGAGGTCGCGCCCATGCAGGCCCTCGTCTTTAAGCTCAATGATGAAGTTCATGTAGACTTTCTTGGGGTTGAAGTGCTGTACAAGGTTGTAGGCGGCCTTGGCAGTTCCTCCTGTTGCTAACAGGTCGTCGTGGATGAGTACGACATCGTTCTCGTCGATGGCATCGATGTGCATCTCGATGGTGTCAACTCCATATTCCTTTGTGAACGACTCCTTGATGACCGTAGCGGGCAGTTTGCCTGGCTTGCGCGCCATCACGAAGCCACAGCCCAGCCGACCAGCGAGGGCGGCTGCCATCACGAAGCCGCGGCTCTCGATTCCAACGATCTTGGTGATGCCCTTGTCTTTGTAGATCGCCTCCAGCTCGTTGAGCATAATCTGTACGCACTCTGCATTCTTGTAGAGGGTTGTCACGTCACGGAAGTTGATTCCTTTCTTGGGAAAATCTGGTATGCTACGCAGATTGTCTAATAATACTTTGTTGTTCATAATCAGTGAGTTACGTTATTTAAATTAGTTCTATTGTTTCACGTGGAACACAGTCCTGTAGACTGCACTATTTACGCCGCTTACTCAACGGCCCATGAGGACGAGGAGCACATTGATGTCGCTGGGCGAGACGCCGGGGATGCGGCTGGCTTGTGCCAGTGTCTCTGGCTGTATCTTCTCTAACTTCTGACGGCATTCGGTGGAGAGTCCTTGCAGTTCGTCGTACTTGAAGTGGCCCTTAATCTTGATATCTTCCAGGCGGTGCATCTTGTCTGCCACGATTCGTTCGCGGTCGATATAGCCTTTATACTTCATCCGGATCTCGGCAGCTTCTGCGATTTCTTCTCTGCGATTGGCGGGACGATTCAGCACTTCCTTCAGTTGGGGTATGATGTCCGACAGGTTCTGCAGGTTGAGCTGCGGACGGTTCACCAGGTCTACGAGCTTGCAGCCAAACTGGAGTGGGGTGGTGCCCAGGGCTTCAAGGGCTGCGTTTATCAGCTTTGGTTTTACCGCAAAGTTCTGGCAGAAGGTCTCGATTTCTTCGATATGCTGTTTCTTCTCCAGCCACCAGTCGTAGCGCTCTCTTGTTGCCAGGCCTAAGGCGTATGCTTTCTCCGTCAGACGTGCGTCGGCATCGTCTTGCCTCAGTAGGATGCGGTATTCGGCGCGAGAGGTGAACATGCGGTAGGGTTCGTCAACGCCTTTTGTCACCAAGTCATCGATGAGTACGCCGATATATGCCTCGTCGCGATGAAGGATGAATGGGGTGTAGCCGTTGCTCGCTCCTGTGTCGTTGGCTGCACAGTCAGTACCGTTTACGGAACCAGCCTTGAGGGCGGCGTTGATGCCTGCCATCGTACCTTGTCCGCCAGCTTCTTCATAGCCCGTGGTACCATTCACCTGACCTGCCATAAACAGATTCCTGATTATCTTCGATTCCAACGAGTGGTAGAGTTGTGTGGGATCGAAGAAATCATACTCTATCGCATAGCCTGGTCGATACACCTTCAGGTCTCTAAGGGCTGGAATCTTCTTGAGGGCGTTTATCTGGATGTCCATGGGTAGCGACGACGAGAAGCCGTTCAGGTACATCTCGTTGGTGTCCTCTCCCTCTGGTTCTAAGAATAAGGGGTGCTTCTCTCTGTCGGGGAAGGTCATGAGCTTTGTCTCGATGGAGGGACAGTAGCGTGGTCCGATGGATTGAATCTGTCCGTTGTAGAGTGGGGAGTCGGCCAGACCACTGCGAAGGATTGCGTGTACATCTTCGTTTGTGTTCACCGTCCAGCAGGGCAGTTGTGTCAGGGCCCCTCCCTTGTTTAGGTAACTGAACTGGTAGGGCCTTGCCTCTCCAGGCTGGATCTCCATATCCTCGAAGTGTACGCTTCGCCTGTCGATGCGGACAGGTGTGCCTGTCTTCATCCTGGCTGTGGTGACCCCATGACGGGTGATACTCTCTGTGAGATGCGGTACTGCTGGCTCGGCAATCCTGCCCCCAGCCACCATCTTCCGGCCGATGTGCATCAGTCCGTTGAGAAAGGTGCCTGCTGTCAGCACCACACAGTTCGCATAGATCTCCGCCCCCCAGATGGTACGGACGCCGATGGCTCTCACTTTAGCGGCGGTGCCCGTCTCTGTTTGCTCTGTTTCTGCTGTACTCTCCGTGAGCAGTTCGTCTGCCTGATCCTGCCAGATGTCGAGGTTGGGGGTGGCGTCAAGATGCCTGCGCCACTCCCAGATGAACTTCCCTCTGTCGCATTGTGCCCTCGGACTCCATACGGCAGGGCCTTTGCCAACATTGAGCATGCGGAACTGGATGGAGGTGGCATCAGTTACCAATCCCATCTGCCCACCTAAGGCATCGATCTCACGTACTATCTGACCCTTGGCAATACCACCAATGGCGGGGTTGCAAGACATCTGTGCAATCTTGTTCATGTCCATTGTAATCAGGCAGGTCTTGGCTCCCATATTGGCACTGGCACAGGCTGCTTCGCAACCTGCATGACCCCCTCCAATGACGATGACGTCATACTTGAATTTCATCCTTGTTTGCTATTTTTCCGCAAAAGTAACAATAAATTTTGAATATTAGATGCATTTTTACCTCAAAAAACTTTGAAATATCATTATTTTATAGTATCTTTGCGCTCTAAAACAGTCTTAAAGTACTAAAAAAAAGGTACATGCGAGGAGGTTTAGGCGGGGTCTTAAGGCTTCGTAGTGTAAAGAAACGAGAATAATAATTCATATATAAATAATTTAATTTCAACAACTTATGTGGTTAATCAATTCATCAATTGGTAGAAAAGTTGTAATGTCTGTGACGGGCATTGCGCTGATCTTGTTCCTGACCTTCCACGGTTGCATGAACCTGGTCGCGCTCTTCTCGGAAGAGGGTTACAACATGATTTGCGAATTCCTGGGTGCCAACTGGTATGCCGTCGTGGCTACACTTGGCTTGGCTGCCCTGGCAGTGATTCACATCGTCTTTGCGTTCATCCTGACGGCTCAGAACCGTAAGGCGCGCGGCGACAACCGCTATGAGGTAGCAACGACGACGAACCCTGGCATCGTGGAGTGGTTCTCTCAGAACATGCTCGTGCTGGGTCTCATCATCCTCATTGGTCTGCTCGTTCACCTGCAGAACTTCTGGTACAACATGATGTTCGCCGAGATCTTCGGTATGTACACCAAGCACGATCCCGCCGATGGCTTTGCATGGATCGTGGAGACCTTCTCTCACTGGCCGCTTGTGGTGCTCTACCTCGTATGGTTCGCTGCCATCTGGTTCCATCTGGCTCACGGCTTCTGGTCGGCTATGCACACGCTGGGTCTCAGTGGCAAGGTGTGGCAGAAGCGTTGGAACTGCATCGGCCTGATCTACGTCAGCCTGCTGATGCTCGGCTTCGCTGTGGTTGTTTTGGCTTTCGCATTCAAGTGCGCTCCGAGCCTCTGCTAATTATCAACTTTTAATTTCTAAGAATTATGGCAAAAGTATTAGATTCAAAGATTCCTGCAGGTCCAGTGCCTGAGAAATGGAAGGAATATAAGGCTCATCAGCGTCTCGTAAACCCGAAGAACAAGCTGAAGCTGGATGTGATCGTGGTTGGTACAGGTCTGGCTGGTGCATCGGCTGCTGCCTCGCTCGGCGAGATGGGCTTCAACGTGATTAATCTCTGCATTCAGGACTCACCTCGCCGCGCTCACTCTATCGCTGCCCAGGGTGGTATCAATGCCGCCAAGAACTATCAGAACGATGGTGACTCGGTGTATCGTCTGTTCTACGACACCGTGAAGGGTGGTGACTATCGTGCTCGTGAGGCCAACGTGTATCGTCTGGCTGAGGTGTCTAACAATATCATCGACCAGTGCGTGGCTCAGGGTGTTCCCTTTGCCCGTGAGTATGGTGGCATGCTGGCCAACCGTTCGTTCGGTGGTGCCCAGGTGAGCCGTACGTTCTATGCCAAGGGTCAGACGGGTCAGCAGTTGCTGCTCGGTGCTTATAGCTCTCTGAGCTGTCAGGTAAAGGCCGGTAAGGTGAAACTCTATACCCGCTACGAGATGGAGGATGTGGTGATCGTTGACGGACGCGCCCGTGGTATCATCGCCAAGAACCTCGTTACTGGCAAGCTGGAGCGCTTCTCTGCAAACGCTGTGGTGATTGCTACTGGTGGTTATGGTAATACCTATTTCCTCTCTACCAACGCTATGGGCTGCAACTGCACGGCTGCCGTTCAGTGCTATCGTAAGGGTGCTTACTTTGCTAATCCCTCTTACGTTCAGATTCACCCCACCTGTATCCCCGTTCATGGCGACAAGCAGTCTAAGCTGACGCTGATGTCTGAGTCGCTGCGTAACGATGGCCGTATCTGGGTGCCTAAGAAGATTGAGGATGCCAAGGCCCTTCAGGCTGGAACGAAGCAGGGCTGGGAGATTCCCGAGGAGGATCGCGACTACTATCTGGAGCGCCGCTATCCGGCATTCGGAAACCTCGTGCCGCGTGACGTTGCAAGCCGTGCCGCCAAGGAGCGTTGCGACAAGGGCTTCGGCGTGAACAACACGGGTCTCGCTGTGTTCCTCGACTTCTCGGAGTCTATCAACCGCCTGGGCCTCGATGTCATCATGCAGCGCTATGGCAACCTCTTCGAGATGTACGAGGAGATTACCGATGTATTCCCTGGCGACGTTGCCAACGAGATCAACGGCGTGAAGTACTACAAGCCGATGATGATCTATCCCGCCATCCACTACACGATGGGTGGTATCTGGGTTGACTATGAGCTGCAGACCACTATCCCTGGTTTGTTCGCTATCGGTGAGTGTAACTTCTCTGACCATGGTGCTAACCGCCTCGGTGCTTCGGCTCTGATGCAGGGTCTGGCTGATGGTTACTTCGTGCTGCCTTACACCATCCAGAACTATCTGGCCGACCAGGCTGTATGGCCGAAGATTCCTACAGACCGTCCTGAGTTTGACGAGGCCGAGAAGGCTGTCAGCGCAGAGATTGACCGTCTGATGAACATCAAGGGCAAGCGCTCTGTTGACTCTATCCACAAGGAACTGGGTCACATTATGTGGGAGTACGTTGGCATGGGCCGCACCGCTGAGGGCTTGAAGACAGGTCTGAAGAAGATGCACGAGCTCGAGAAGGAGTTCGATACCAACCTCTTCGTGCCTGGCTCTAAGGAGGGTCTGAACGTGGAGCTTGACAAGGCTATCCACCTCCGTGACTTCTTCACCATGGGTCAGCTCGTGGCTTTCGATGCCCTCTCTCGTAATGAGTCCTGCGGCGGTCACTTCCGCGAGGAGTATCAGACGGAGGAAGGCGAGGCCAAGCGCGACGATGAGAACTACTTCTATGTAGGCTGCTGGGAGTACAAGGGCAAGGGTAACGAGCCCGAGCTCATCAAGGAGCCGCTGGAGTACGAGGCTATTAAGGTACAGACACGAAATTACAAGAACTAAGAGGTCCAGTAAACTGCGGCATTGCCGCAGTCCTCACCTATAAATACTTATAATTATGGCAAAGAATATTTCATTTACAATAAAGTTCTGGCGCCAGAATGGCCCCAAGGACGCAGGTCATTTCGATACCCACGAAATGCA
>CAMNPN010000099.1 GCA_946548085.1 uncultured Prevotella sp.
AAAATGGCAACTCCAAGTTTAATGCAATCCTTGCTGTAGTACAACAGTAAGATAACTACTCATGCGCCGGAGGGTGCTGAGTAGTTACAATTTTTCCTTAAAAACATAATAATGTATATTTTTGCATACCTATAGCGTAAACGACCCCTTGGCTACAAGCTCACAAACGCATGCCACCAGTCGTCGCGAAGAACAGAACAGATCAGTCCAGAATCTCTATGTTTACACTATATAATTTAGCTTAAGATTACAAATAAAACAAAGACAATTGTTGGGGCGGATCGGCGTATCCGCCCGCTGGCGCAGGCATTGCGAATACAGTATTTGCGTTCTCCCCTGTGAGCAGATACGCTGATCCGCCCCAACACCCCCCAGACTCCCAAGAGTAGGTATAGCTTGAAAAAATTGAACAAAAAAGATGATAATGTTTTGTAGGAAAGAAAAAAACGCGTATCTTTGTCGCGAGATCAAAAAAATATAAATAAACTACTGAATATGCATCATCTTTATACTTTTTTGAAGTCGGCAGTCTGTTGTCTGTCGCTTCTTGCAGTAACAACGGTATCGGCCACCGACATCCATGTGGCCACTAATGGCAGCGATGACAACGATGGCAGTGAAGCGACGCCGCTGCTGACCATCCACAAGGCGATGGAGATGGTGCAACCTGGCGACCGTATCCTGGTGCATGAGGGAACCTACGTCATCAGCGAGCGTATCAAGATTCCTGCCCTGGCGACTAATCCCGACCTACGCTGCGAACTGCGTGCCTGGCCCGACGACGCTGCGGGCAAGGTGATTATCGACGGATCGGCGATGGCGCACACCACGGAGTCGGCCTTCAAGATGGGGCGCTGCATCTACGTGAACCACCTGGCCAACTACTGGACCTTCTACGGCTTAGTGCTGCAGCATGCCGAGGACAACGGCATGAAGATAGAAGGGTCGTACAACATCGTGGAGCGTTGCACCTTCCGCTGGAACAACGACACAGGACTGCAAATCGGCATGTTCAAGGATTTCTCGATAGAGGAGACCAAGTCGTTCCCCATCAGCGGCACACCGCAGTTCAACCCGGACTACACGTACTGTCGTTACAACAAGATCATCAACTGCGACTCTTACGAGAACTACGACTCGCGCAGTTACGACGGAACTGACGACGGAGGCGATGCCGACGGGTTCGCCTGCAAGCTGTTCCCTGGCCCGGGCACTCAGTTCTATGGTTGTCGGGCATGGACCAACAGCGACGACAACTGGGATCTGTACATGGTCTATCATCCCGTAGTCATCGACCACTGCTGGGCCTGGCATGCCGGCTACACCAGCGACGGACAGGAGGGCAAGAACGGCAACGGATTTAAGCTGGGTGGCGGAGGAAGTGCCGGCGGCGCGGCCTTCGACCAGTCGGTGGGCGCTCATGTCGTGACCAATTGTGTGGCCTTCGGAAACCTGCACAAGGGCTTCGACCAGAACAATGCCTACGAGGGCATGTATCTCTTCAACTGTGTGGCCTGGGGCAATGAGTACAATTATCGTTTCCCGACGGTGTTCAAATATGGCATGATGGACATTCACAACTGCATCGGCTGGGGAGCCACCGCCCAGAAGAGCGGCCACAACGTGGGCAACCATGAGTTTCTCTCGCCCGACAAGGACGGCTATCAGGACCCGACCGAAGGAACGACCTACAACTCGTGGACGACCATCGACGGCTGCAGCCCCATCAAGGAGAGCTACAAGCCCGACGGCGGCGACTACACGCCAGCCACCCAAGACCACTCGGGCGAGTTCCTGTCACTGAGCGTGAGTGACTTTATGGCCGAGCGTGAGCCAGACGGAGAACTGCCCAACAACGGTTTTGCACGTCTGAAGCCTGGCAGCATCTTCAAGGACATGGGTATGCCGGTCATCGGCTTCACCCCGACGCGCAAGATGACCGAGGCGCAGTGTGTCGCTGCCGGCCTGGAGTATGTCACAGCCGACGACATCTATATTCCCTACAACGACGACGCCCCTGACTTCGGAGCCTACGAGCTGGACGGCATACCCTTCGAATACACCATTCCCGAGATAATCGAGATCACCTGTACGACGGGAAACTCCTCGCAGGAGGTCGTAGTCGGCGATGCCATTGCCGACATTGTCTATCAGTGGAACGACGCAGGCACACAGGCCGTCGTGGAAGGACTGGTCGAGGGCCTGACCTACACCGTTGCGGGCAACACGCTGACCATCAGCGGCACGCCACAGGCTGGATGCACGTTCAAGGTGACCGTGACGGGCAACGAAGGTGAGGGTGTGAAGCCCGTCACCACATCGGGAGTCATCACCATCGTGCGCCCCTACCGCGTCATCACCGGCGACTGGTATCCCTTCCAGGATGCCGAGGCCGACATGCCTTCTGACCTCAAGTCCATTCTCTCGCTGATTCAGGGCGACAAAAGCGCCACGACCATCGATCCCGAGAAGGAAGAGTCGGCGTCGGGCTTCGGCAAGGGGGCCCTGTGCCTGGGCGAGAGCAACGGCGGCTTCACCCTCGACCTTGGTGAGGGCGTGCTGGAGCTGAAAGTGAACCTGTACTTCACGGGCGGTCGTCAGTATAAGATTAGCTATACGATGGACGACGGCACATCACAGAGCGTCACCACCGAGAAGTATAAGAAAGGCACTTACGGAAACTATGACATACTAGAAGTGGCAGGACTCTCCAGTGAAGACGACAGGATAAAAGTGCGAAGCATCACCTTCCAGCAGAACGGTGCCAACGGCGGTGCCCGCATCTACGACATGCTCGTCAAGGTGCCTTCCAGCAACAGCTCTGCCACCGACGTCACTTCGGCCAACAGCCTTAAAGCCGGCAAGGTCCTCAAAGTGATGCACAACGGCCGCATCGTCATTCAGAAGGACGACATCTACTACAATATCCAAGGACAAGAAATGAAGTAAGACTGCACAAATGCGGTATGCTATGCCGAATCCCGGAAATCCTATAGGGAGTCTCTGTTTATCACGAATTTGAGAATTAGCTTTTTCTATTTCGCTGGTATTCAGAATATTGAACACGGATGAATGCGGAAGCGGATGATTTGTTGAATATTTAGAACCAAGCTATAATGGAACGTCGTCATTCGGTACAGGTCTTTCTTGTGAAGCTACTCATATAAGGAAAACCGATACAGCTCAGAGCTGAAGAGGTCTCAATGAACTGCTCAGTCTAAAGGCCCTCGTTCTTCAGTTTCTCGATGTATTCGCTGGTCAGCATGCCGAATTCCTTTTTGAAACACTTGGTGAAGTACTTGGGAGTATTGAATCCGACGTCCATTGAGAGTTCGTTGATGCGGATGTCCGGTTGTTGTCGCATGATTCTGCAGGCCTCTTTCTGTCGGATGCTGTTGATGAATCCCGTTACGTTCTGTCCGGTCAGGGCACGGAGTCGGATGTAGAGCCTGCGAATATGAACGCTGGCTAAGAAAGAAGTAATTCATTTCCTTTTAAAGACAATACTGATAACAGATGAGAAAAACAATGAGGACAAAGAACATACTACTGTTTACACTCCTGGGATTGCTGATGCTTGCCCAGCCTGCAACAGCAGCCCCAAAGAAGGGAACCTTCACCGTGAGCGACAAGACCTTCCTGCTGAATGGACAGCCGTTCGTGGTGAAGGCAGCCGAGATTCACTATCCGCGCATCCCTCGTCCTTATTGGGAGCACCGCATCAAGATGTGCAAGGCACTGGGCATGAATGCCGTCTGCATCTACATCTTCTGGAACATCCATGAGCAGACGGAGGGTAGCTTCAGTTTCACGGGTAATAACGACGTGGCCGAGTTCTGCCGTCTGGCACAGAAAAACGGCATGTACGTCATCGTGCGTCCAGGACCCTACGTCTGTGCAGAATGGGAAATGGGCGGTCTGCCGTGGTGGCTGCTTAAAAAGAAAGATATCCGTCTGCGCGAGCAGGATCCTTACTTCATGGAGCGCGTGAAAATCTTCGAACAGAAAGTGGGCGAACAGCTTGCTCCGCTGACCATCCAGAATGGCGGTCCCATCATCATGGTGCAGGTGGAGAACGAGTACGGCTCGTATGGTGAGGACAAGGCTTACATTAGCGAAATAAGAGACATTGTCCGTGAAGCATTCATTCCCCCAGCGAAGAATATCTCAAACGGCAAGAGTAATCAAGCCTCCCTCCCCTCGGGAGGGACTGAGGGTGGGTTGCTCTTCTTCCAATGCGACTGGGCATCCAACTTCACGAAAAACGGACTCGACGACCTTGTATGGACGATGAACTTCGGAACAGGCGCCGACATCGACAAGCAGTTCGACCGTCTGAAACAGTTGCGCCCCAATGCCCCGCTGATGTGCTCTGAGTTCTGGAGCGGATGGTTCGACAAATGGGGAGCACGCCATGAGACACGTCCTGCCAAGGCCATGGTGGACGGAATGGACGAGATGCTTTCCAAAAACATCTCCTTCTCACTCTATATGACACACGGCGGCACATCGTTCGGCCATTGGGCTGGTGCCAACAGTCCGGGATTTGCCCCTGACGTCACCTCCTACGACTACGACGCTCCCATCAACGAATACGGTCAGGCTACGCCGAAATACTATGAACTCCGTAAGATGATGGAGAAGTACGCCGATAAGAAACTGCCAGCAGTTCCAAAACCAGCCGCCCCGATCATCACCATTCCGAAGTTCACTCTGGAAAAGGTGATGCACATCAGCGACTATCAGACGGCCCAGCGACAAAGTCGCGATGTGCTTACGATGGAAGACATGGACTGCGGATGGGGTATGATAGAATATACGACGACGCTACCGGAAGTGACGGAGAAGAGTGTGCTGACACTCAACGACTGTCACGACTTTGCAATGGTGTATGTGGACGGGAAGTATGTCGGAAAAATCGACCGCGTGAAGAATGAGAAATCCATTGTGCTGCCGCCCGTAAAGAAAGGTCAGGTGCTGAATATCCTGGTGGAAGCCATGGGACGTATTAACTTTGGACGGGCCATCAAGGACTTCAAGGGTATCACCAGGGAAGTGCTCCTGCAGGCAGAGATTGATGGTCATGAAATGACATGGAACCTCAAGAACTGGAGCATCATCACCATGAGCGATGACTACGACGCCATCAAGAAGGCGATGAGTCAGGGACACGACGACATGAAGCGCCGCGAGACGATTTTTAGCGACGGCGGTTATTTCAAAGGCGAGTTTACCTTGAAAAAGGTGGGCGACACCTTCCTGAACTTCGAGACATGGGGCAAGGGACAGGTATGGGTGAACGGTCATGCCATGGGTCGCATCTGGAGTATCGGTCCGCAGCAGACGCTCTTTATCCCCGGCTGCTGGCTGAAAAAAGGCAAGAACGAGATCATCGTCCTTGATATCATAGGCCCGAAGGAACCCGTTGTTTGGGGACTGGCCGATCCCGAGCTCAACAAGCTGCAGCTGGAGAAGAGCAACAAACACAACAATATCGGCGACAAGCCCGACCTCAACAGCAGTACCCCTGTAGCGAAAGGACAGATGCAAAGTGGCAATGGCTGGCAGACCATCCGCTTCGCCACTCCCCAGAAAGGTCGTTATCTGGCTATTCAGTGCCTTTCTACCCATGACGGCAAACCCCAGGCGGCCATCGCGGAAATCTATTTGCAGGGCACCGATGGCAAGCGCCTCTCACGTGAGCCTTGGACCACAAAGTATGCCGACAGTGAGAACGATGACGGCAACCACACAGGCGACAAGGTATTCGATCTTCAGGAGAGTACCTACTGGCAGACTGAGCGTTCGGCCGCTATGCCCCATCTGCTGGTCATCGACCTCGGCAGCGAGCAGACCGTCTCCGCTCTAGAATATCTCCCACGTGCAGAACAAGATGCTCCCGGCAGCATCAAAGACTACGCTGTTTATTTCTACTAATAGTTCTAACAATTATTTGACTCAACTGAAGAACAAAATTATACTTAAGGATTTCATTGGTATAATGTGATACGGCTAGTTCATTCCATAAGGAATATGTACTTCACATTCCTCCGCAAGTTAAAAGAAGAAAGACCATAGATAATAGTAGTTTTAGCAACAACGGGAGTCTTTTCTTTATATGTAAAACGTAAAACAACTTAAAACAGTGTAGAATATGGATATAGAACAATTGAAAGATGCTTTCCAAACACTCACCTCGGCAGAACAACGCCTGTTCCTACAAAGGCACTTGGAGGAAATGAGAGACGCATTAGGAATTACCCATCAGATGCTGATTAAGGATGCTGACGCTGAAGAGATTATCACGGACCTGATGACCGATCATGATATGACGGTATCCGATCTGCTAGATATCTACGGCGATATTGAAAGTGTCAGAGATCTTGTGAGATGGGCTGACGAAGATCTTTACGAAGACGATTATTAAGAGAAAGAAAAACACTTAAAAACAGAAAAAATGGATATATATCAGTTTGAACAGCTTTTTAGCGAACTTGACCGGCATGAGAAGAAACTGTTTGCCGAATACATCAACAATCAAGTGTTAGATCTTGAAAAGGTAAATTCTCAGTACGAGGCGAAGATACCCCTCACAATGGAAAAACTGCTGGACGCACTCAGCCGTCAGGAAGATGTCTTGGAAACAATCATCGACCAAGATATAGATGAGGCAAAGGATTGGTTGGAAAGAGAGTTAATGAAATGAAGTTGCCGCCTTTGACAAATTGAAGTCTATCGTTACCATTTTGAAAAGGAAACATAAAGCAAATGCAATCTGTTCGTTATGCAATATGTTCTATTTAAGACGCTATGATACCCCATAAAAAATCCGATATCCCCCAATTCAAATTCCATAACTAGAGAAAACGTATTTAGGATCTCACTTGGGGGGGATATTCAAAACTAAAAAAGAATCAATTCTCATGCTACACTACCATAGTGCTGGCTGACGTAGTTATACACAGCATCGCGGTAGTAGTTGATGCTTTCGTCAGAATAGCTCTCAGGGAGTTCCTTCCAGAGGATGTCGCGAATGGTGACGATGATGGAGGCCCTGGTTTCTTGCTTGTCGAACGGATGATCCATCGTGGCCAGTTGGGCCTTTATCTTCTCCAGCAATTCCTTGGCGACCACCTTCAGTTTCTTGATGTCTTCCTTTGAAAGGTCGTCTTTCATCAGCACATCGTACATGGAGAGTTGTTCGTCGTTCTCGAAGCCTTCACGAATGTAGCGTTTTTCCTCAATAGTTAGGTCGTGAGCGAGTCGAGCCAGGTCATCAAAAGCCTTTTCTATGGTAGTGCGGTCCTGTTCTTGGTTATAGTCGCGAAT
>CAMNPN010000100.1 GCA_946548085.1 uncultured Prevotella sp.
CAAAGCTCGAGCGTACAGTTGATATGACTGGAGGCTGTACTACCGCAGATGTAATCATCTGTAAACCGTAAACTGTAAACCGTAAACAAATAAATATGAAACTCTGGGAAAAGAACTTTGAGATCAACAAGGAGATAGAGCGGTTCACCGTAGGGCGCGACCGCGAAATGGACCTCTATCTGGCGAAATACGACGTGCTGGGCTCGATGGCCCACATCACCATGCTCGAGAGCATCGGACTGCTGGAGAAAGGTGAACTGACGCAGTTGTTGGCAGAACTGAAGAATATCTATCAGTTGGCAGAGCGCGGCGAGTTTGTCATTGAGGACGACGTGGAGGATGTACACTCGCAGGTGGAGATGCTGCTCACACGGAAGCTCGGCGACATGGGCAAAAAGATACATTCGGGCCGCTCGCGCAACGATCAGGTACTCGTAGACCTCAAACTCTTTACCCGCCACGAACTCAAGGATATCGCCGACGAGGTAAAAATCCTCTTCGACGAACTCATCGCCAAGAGCAATCAGTATAAGGACGTGCTGATGCCCGGCTACACCCATCTGCAGATCGCCATGCCATCGAGTTTCGGACTCTGGTTCGGTGCCTACGCCGAGAGCCTGACAGACGACATGCTCTTCCTGCAGGCTGCCTATAAGATGACCAACCGCAACCCGCTGGGATCGGCTGCCGGCTATGGCTCGTCGTTCCCCCTGAACCGCACGATGACCACCGAACTGCTGGGCTTCGACTCGATGGACTACAACGTGGTCTACGCCCAGATGGGCCGCGGCAAGATGGAGCGCAACGTGGGCTTCGCCATCGCCACCATCGCCGGCACCCTGGCCAAGCTCGCCTTCGACGCCTGTCTGTTCAACTCGCAGAACTTCTCGTTCGTGAAGTTGCCCAAGGAGTGTACGACAGGGTCGAGCATCATGCCGCATAAGAAAAACCCCGACGTGTTTGAACTCATACGCGCCAAGTCGAACAAGCTCCAGGCCCTGCCGCAGCAGGTGACGCTCATCATGAACAACCTGCCCGTGGGCTACTTCCGCGACCTGCAGATCATCAAGGAGGTGTTCCTGCCTGCCTTCGGCGAACTGAAAGACTGTCTGCAGATGGCGGCATACATTATTAATAAGATAGAGGTGAACGAGCATATACTGGACAACCCGATGTACGACCCGATGTTCTCCGTGGAGGAGGTGAACCGCCTGGCTGCCTCTGGCATGCCCTTCCGCGATGCCTACAAGAAGGTGGGCCTCGACATCGAGGCAGGACAGTTCCACGCCAACAAGGACATCCACCACACCCATGAGGGCAGCATCGGCAACCTCTGCAACGACCAGATCCAGGCCCTGATGCAGCAGACGCTCGACGGCTTCCACTTCGAGCGGATGACCAAGGCCGAAGAAAGACTATTAGACGTTTAGACAATTAGACAATTAGACATTTAGACAATTAGACAAATAAACATATAGACGAATAGACATATAGGCAAATATATATGGATACGAATGAGTTGGTAGAACTTATCATTGAGTGTGCTAAGACTGTGAGGAGCCAGTTGACGCCAGGATTTGAGGAGAAAGTCTACAAGAATGCACTATATATAGAATTAACAGATCACGGAATTGTTGTGGAAACAGAAATTCCATTCAAGGTATATTACAAGAATCATGTCGTTGGTGACTATCGTGCCGATATGATTGTCGACAGACGAGTCATTATAGAACTTAAAGCCGTTAGTGCTTTAGCCACTATTCATGAAGTGCAACTCGTCAACTATCTCACAGCCACTGGTATAGATGACGGTCTTCTAATTAACTTTGGCTCAGATAAATTAGAGATTCGCCGCAAGTACCGCCTTTATAAAAAAGTCTAATCTATCTCTATATGTCTAAATATCTATTTGTCTATTTGTCTATTTGTCTGCTCGTCTGTATGTCATCATGTAACAGCGAGGATGCTATCTATCGTGAGTATCAGTGCTTCTTCGTCTTCGACACCCAGCTACACCCCATGCCCTGCCAGCTGACATCCATCATCGGCAACCCAGGCCACTTCTGTAAGGTGGAGGCCAGCATAGGCAACGGTGCCCGCCATATCAAGACCACGCGCAACTACGACGGTGCCACAGAGGATGTGCTGCTCAGTACAGACCGCGAGAACCAGTACCGCTGTGTATTGGGAGCCAACAACTGCATCATCATCGGCACCAGCAGTTATGACAATGTGATGATTGCCTATGAAGGCCAGTGCTCGAACTGTCTTGAGCAATACGGAGGCACCCGCTATCCCTTGTCGTGGGAGAAGAACGGCACCCAGCTGCACTGCAACAAGTGTGGTCGTACCTATGATATCAACAACGGCACTGTTGTCAGCGAAGGCGGTGGCCGCCAACTATACCGCTATCAGGCCGCTTTCGACGGACAATTGATCCGTGCCTGGAACTAACCGCATCCCGCATCCTCAATGATTGAACAAAACGCCACAATGACATCTCTCGTGACCCCGCAACTATTGGATTACGACTTTGGCAGTCGTGTGAAGGCTTTCAGCACCATGCGGAAGGGAGGATACAGTGAGGGACTGTTTGGAGCGTTCAACATCAACTGCTACTGCGGCGATGAAGAGGCTGCCATCCGCAAGAATCGAGCAGCGCTATGCAACTTGTTGGGTATCCGTGAAGATTGCCTGTTCATGCCCCACCAGGTGCATGAGACGGTGATAACAGCCATCGACGCACCGTTCCTGAAGTTGAGCGATGCCGAACAGCAAGAGCAGCTGGAGGGAGTCGACGCCCTGATGACCAACGAGACAGGCGTCTGCATCGGCGTGTCTACAGCCGACTGCATCCCCGTACTACTCTACGACCCAGAGCACCATGCTGCCTGTGCCATCCATGCAGGCTGGCGCGGTACGGTGAAGCGGATCGTAGAGAAGGCCGTCGCCCGCATGAGAGACACCTATGGCACCCACCCTTCCCACCTGATGGCACAGATAGGGCCAGGTATCAGCCTCGACAGTTTTGAGGTGGGCGACGAGGTCTACGACACCTTCCTTCAGGCTGGCTTCCACATGCCTGCCATCAGCAGGAGAGAGAGAAAATGGCATATCGACCTGCCCGCCTGCAACAGGCTACAGCTGCTGGATATGGGTGTAGCGGAGCACCATATCCGCGATGCCCACATCTGTACCTATCGCCGATGCGACGATTTCTTTTCTGCCCGCCGCCTGGGAGTCCGTTCTGGCCGCATCTTCACTGCCATCTTCTTGTCTTGATTCTCTTCGATGGCGTCAAGCATAGAGTGCTGTTTCTCTCTGAGGTAGACGGAGATAGAGAATCCATGCTCAGCAATCTTCGTCAGCAGATAACGTCGTGAGAGTACAGCCTGACGCGTCTCTGCAAGCGCATCGCCATAGCGTGACATCGCCTGTTTGTTGTTGCTCTTGACAGAGGTCGCAAGGTCGAGGGCATTGGCAAAGGTTTTCTGGATGGACGTCTCGAAATAGGTGGCGCTGCGCTTTACTCGATCGAGGAATGCCTCCTGATGCAACTGCTCAGAGGGCATCTGACGAATCTTCTCCAGCCACTTCTCCGATATAGCCATCGCGTCGGCACTCAGGCCTGCCAAGACGCGCTTATGCAACTCCGTGATGTCTGTAAAGCTATGATAGAAGAACTCCGTCATGAGCCGTAACAGGTGTTCCTCTTTATAGAAGATGTCGTGGAAGTCGAACAGCTCAAGCAGCAGCAGCCGATAATATTCCTCCTTCAGCTGTGGCAGCTGACTGATACTCTTCTGCGCCTCTTCCTCCTGATGGCCGATATACGCCTCGACGCGCTGGTCGGAGATGATGGCACGCGCCTCGATGGGAGCGGAGAGCACCATACCCTCGAGGCTCCGGCAGCGACTGAGGGCGACATACACCTGTCCTGGGGCAAAGGAGAGGTTGGCATCGATGATGGCATGGTCGAAGGTGAGTCCCTGACTCTTGTGGATGGTGATGGCCCAGGCCAGTCGCAGGGGCAGCTGGTGGAACTTGCCCTGCACCTTGGTCTCTATCTCGCGGGTATCTGGGTTCAGCTGATACTGTGTGTTCTCCCACGTCAGCGGCTCCACCTCGATGGGTTCGCTGTCACCAGGACAGAGCACACAGACACGGCTCTGACCGATCTCGACGATTTCGCCAATACGTCCGTTGAAGTAGCGGTGCTCACCAGTAGGGTCGTTTTTCACAAACATCACCTGAGCCCCTTGTTTCAGCGTCAGCAGATCACTCGTCGGATAGGAGTAGTCTGGAAAGGTGCCTTCAATCTTCGCCGCGTAGGTAAAGGTGCTGCCTGGCAGTTTCCTGAGCTCGCACTCGTTGTAGCTGTCTGCCAGGTGGTTGTGGGTAGTCAGGCGGATATAGCCCTCTCCTGGCCTGGGAATGAAGGCGGGCTTATACCTATTATTTAATAAAGTGATGTCGCTGGCAGTAGGATGAGCCTCGCGGATATGGTTGAGCACGTTGATGAACGTCGCGTCCTCCTGGCGATACACCTTCTCCAGCTGTATGGTCACATAGTCTATCTGCTGCAGGGCCTTCGAGCCGAAGAAGTAGGGTGTGTCGTAATAGGGCTTGAGCATTGCCTCGTCTTCAGCCGTCACCACAGGCGTCAGCTGTTGCAGGTCGCCAATCATCAGCAACTGTACGCCCCCGAAGGGCTTGTACCTGTCGCGGAAGCGCCTGAGCACCGAGTCGATGGCATCGAGCAGGTCGCTGCGCACCATCGAGATCTCGTCGATGATCAGCAGGTCGAGCGAGGCGATGATGCGACGCTTCTCCTTGCCAAACTCGAACTTGCTCTTGATACGGGCATTAGGGACGAAGGGTGAGAAGGGCAACTGGAAGAAGGAGTGGATGGTGACACCTCCTGCATTGATGGCAGCCACACCAGTAGGTGCTACGACTATCGACCGTTTCTTGCTCTGTGCGATGACGGTCTTCAGGAAGGTGGTCTTCCCCGTTCCTGCCTTTCCTGTGAGGAAGATGCTGCGCCCTGTGTGCTCCACGAAGTCCCATGCGTCACAAAGCGCCTGATTCTCTTCTTTGACTCGGATCTTTTCCATAGTTCGTTTAGTGTTAAAAGGGTTTTGTTATCATGATGTTTTATTTGTTTGTCGGATGCAAAGATACGAATAATTACCGAATCAGCCAAATAATAAGCAGAAAAACGATAATTTGTGGACAATCACTCGCCTATTTCAATTAATTGTTGTACATTTGCGGCATCATTATCATGGACAGGAACAAGGAAATATATAAGGTAACCCTGGTGGGGGGCGCGGTCAATGTAGTGCTGCTGCTCTTCAAGTTCGTGGCAGGCATCGTGGGTCATAGTGCTGCGATGATGGCTGACGCCATCCACTCCCTGTCAGACTTCGTGACGGATATCATCGTCCTGCTGTTCGTCCATATCAGCGTCAAGCCTCAGGACAAGTCACACGACTATGGTCACGGCAAATACGAGACGCTGGCGATGACTCTCATAGGAATAGCCCTGTTAGCGGTGGCGATAGGCATCCTATACAGCGGGGTGATGAAGATTACGGCCTGGATACATGGCGAACCCCTGGAGGCACCAGGACTGTTGGCTTTATGGGCGGCCTTGGCATCTATCATCCTGAAGGAAGCGGTCTATCAGTATTCGATGGTGAAGGCCCGTCAGTTGCAGTCTCAGGCAGTAGAGGCCAACGCCTGGCATCATCGCAGCGATGCCTTGTCGTCTATTGGCACGGCCGTGGGCATCGGCGGCGCCATCCTCTTAGGCCAGCGCTGGACGGTGCTCGATCCGCTGGCCTCAGTCGTTGTTGGGGCATTTATTCTGAAGATGTCTGTCAGTCTGTTGCGTGATGGCATTGGTGACCTGATGGAACAGTCGCTGCCTGATGCCATTGAGGCGGAGATGCTGCAACTGGTGGCATCAGTGCCCGGGGTAGCAGAGCCGCACGAACTGAGGACCCGCAGGATAGGCAACCACTATGCCGTCGAACTGCATATCCTGATGGATGGTGATATCAGCCTGCGCGAAGCCCACGACAAGGCGTCCGAAGTGGAAGACTTGTTAAAGGCCCACTATGGTGAGGAGACCCACGTGGCCGTCCACGTTGAGCCAAGATAATCCGTTATCGATGAATCCACGTCTGAATCCTCTGGGTGTACTCCTCAGGATAGTCAGTGTAGGAGAGGGCATGCTTCGTGCCCTTGGTGATCCATAGTTCCTTCTCGCCCTGCTTGGCCTCGTAGAGCGGATGAACCATCCACGAGGGCACGAAGGTATCATTGTCGCCGTGAATGAAGAGCATGGGGTAGGCACACTTCTTGACTTGACTGATGGGCGAGGCCTCGCCAAAACTCCAGCCATACTTGAACTTGCAAAGCAGAGAAGTGGTGTAGAGAAGCGGGAACTCGGGCAGTCCGAACTCCTCTGACAGTTCGTAACTGAACTCATCCCACACACTGGTATAGCCACAGTCTTCGACAAAACGGACGCTCTTCACCTCGACAGGCATCTGCTCGCCAGCGACGCACATCGTCGTGGCGGCACCCATCGATACGCCATGAACGATGAAGTCGTCAGCCTCGAAGAGTGCTGCCGCCACCCGCATCCAATAGAGCACGTCGAGCCTGTCTTTCCACCCCATCTGCACGGCGTCACCTTCGCTGAGACCGTGACCATGGAGGTCGGGCATCAGCACATGACAGCCAGCCTGCTCGTAGATCCGAGCAATCATCATAAACTTGATGGCAGTGTCACGCCAACCGTGAATCACCATCGCGACAGGCCGTCTGGCAATTGCCGAGTCCGTCGCCTGACGGATAAAATAGCCATGATGCCGCTCGCCTGTGGGCATCGTGATAAAGGTGTCGCGCAGGGCCCCACGCTCGTTGAGGCTGTCGAGCCAGGGCTTCACCTCAGGATGCGCCTCCACCAATTGTCTGAAACTGGCTGCCGTATCCCTCCGCTGTGCGTCAGGAGCCAGCGCGAAGTCGAGCATATAGAAACTTCCTCCGATGGTTGCCACCATCAGGACTGTCGCCACCAGGGCCATCGCTATGAGTAACCGTTTCATCATTTGGCTGCAAAGGTACGGAAAAAGGTTGAATATATCAACGCTTTTCGGAAGATTCTTTGCAAGCAAGGCATCCTTTTAGTCAAGCGAGCGCAGAACAGCGATGGGGTGATCTCATATATTTTAAACCACAATCTGTGGGTGGTTTCATTTTTTTATTGTATTTTTGCAGCATGAAAGAAAGAATCAAGCGACAAACTATAAAAACAAGTAAGTTATGAACGTAGGAGACAAGGCACCAGAGATTCTGGGTAAGGACGAAGAGGGACGGGACATCCGTCTGAGTGACTATCGCGGACGAAAGCTCGTGTTGTATTTCTATCCCAAGGACAATACCAGCGGCTGTACGTCTGAGGCATGCAGCCTGCGCGATCATTATCAGCAACTGCAAGCCGCTGGCTATGAGGTAGTAGGCGTGAGTAAGGACTCTGCTGCATCACATCAGAAGTTCAAGGAGAAGCACGAATTGCCCTTCCCCCTGATTGCCGATGTGGACCACACGCTGCTGGAGGCGATGGGAGCCTGGGGTGAAAAGTCGATGTATGGCAGAAAGACGATGGGCACCATCCGCACCACGTTTATCATCAACGAGGAAGGCATCATCGAGCAGATCATCGCAGGCAAGCAGATAAAGACCAAGGAACACGCCCAGCAGATTCTTGGCGGTAAAGAGTAGAGGGGGGCGACGGAAGATAGGCGATTTAGCGATGATGAACGAGGCTACACGGTTGTTCATAAGTCAGCACAGGCAGGACGATGTGCGTGAGCTGGCACTTCGGGGGACGAAAGACCCTGAGGTGGACCTGGCGTTTGCCCTACAGCAAATAGATGGCCGCCGCAGGGCACAGGAGAAACTTCCATCGTGGGCGGCAATAGAGGGCATCGTGTGGCCTCCGCACCTCTCAATGGAGCAATGTTCAAGCGAGTTGACGGCCCGTTACAAAGCGAAGGTGGCTGGCGGAGGAAGCCTATTTGTAGACCTGACAGCTGGATTTGGCGTCGATGCGGCATTTATCGCAGCGGGGTTTGAGAGGGCGGTCTGCGTGGAACTTCAGAAAGAATTATGCGCCATCTCATCGGCGAATTTCGAGGTTTTAGGACTTCGTCAGATTGAGGTGGTGAACGGCAACGGTGTGGACTATCTGCATGCGATGGAGCCAGCAGACCTGGTGTTCATCGACCCAGCACGCCGCGACGAGCACGGAGGGCGCACCTACGGCATCGCCGACTGTACGCCGAACGTGCTCGAGATCATCGATGAAATGGAGGAAAAGGCGGCGCGGATCATGATTAAACTCTCGCCAATGCTCGACTGGCGTAAGGCTGTGGAGGATATCGGCAGACAGCACGTGGCGGCTGTACATATCGTGTCTGTGAACAACGAGTGCAAGGAGTTGCTTATCGTCGTGGAGGGCAGAACGAGGAGTGTGGAGGGAAAATACTCTGTGCATTGTGTGAATCTGCTGGCTGATGGTAGGACGGAAAGATTCTCGTGGAGTGTGGAGAGTGATTCGTGGAGGGAGGAGTGTGGAGGGAGGAGTGAGATCTGTTCAGAGGGTGATTCTGCGGCAGGAGTATTCTCCCTCCACCTTCCACACTCCACACTCCACGAGATTCCCTCCACCACCCACTATCTTTACGAACCCAATGCCTCTGTGATGAAGGCAGGCTGTTTCGACTTGCTGGAAGCGCATTTTGGGGTGAGAGCACTCCATCAGAACAGCCACCTGTTTGTGTCAGACAGGCAGGTTGACGGATTCCCTGGCCGTGGGTTTGTCATCGAGCGGGAGACATCGATGAACAAGCGCGAACTGAAGGCCAGTCTCGCAGACATTACCCAGGCCAACATCGCCGTAAGAAACTTCCCCTTGTCTGTGGCAGAGCTCCGCAAACGGCTGAGGATTCAGGACGGCGGCAACGTCTATATATTCGCTACAACCACTGCAAAGGAGGGCCATCGGCTCTTTATCTGCAAGAAAATCTCTTAGTGATGCAATAAAAAAGCCACAGATTAACACTGACAATTAATGTTTTTCGGTGAAAATCTGTGTAATCTGTGGCTAAAATTTGGTTTTTTGCTCGCTTATTCGTAATTTTGCACCGAATAACAGAACGGATTTATGGAAACTGAAAACGATAACATCAAGAATCAACCAGAAGAACAGGTACAGTATAACGACGACAACATCCAGACGCTGTCGGGTCTTGAGCACATCCGGTTGCGCCCTGGTATGTATATCGGAAAGCTCGACGACGGTTCGAAGCCCGATGACGGTATCTACGTGCTGCTGAAGGAAGTGTTCGACAACTCCATCGACGAGTTCAAGATGAAGGCCGGCGACCGCATCGAGGTGACCATCGAGGACAACCTGCGTGTGACGGTACGCGACTTCGGGCGAGGCATCCCCCAGGGCAAGCTAATTGACTCGGTGAGCATCCTGAACACCAGCGGAAAGTTCGACTCAAAGGCCTTCAAGAAATCTATCGGCCTGAATGGCGTGGGTGTGAAGGCCGTCAACGCACTGAGTAGCCGTTTCGAGGTGCGCAGCTATCGCGACGGCAAGGTGCGCAAGGCCGTCTTCGCATGTGGCAAGCTGGTAAGCGACGTCACTGAGCCCACGCAGGACGAGAACGGCACCTACGTGTTCTTTGAACCCGACAACACCCTCTTCAAGAACTACTCCTATCACGATGAAATCGTGGAGTACATGCTCCGCAACTATACCTATCTGAATACAGGCCTCACCATCATGTACAATGGCCGCCGCATCCTCTCCCGTCACGGGTTGGAGGACTTGCTCAAGGACCGCATGACCAGTGATGCCCTCTATCCCATCATCCACCTGCAGGGCGAGGATATCGAGGTGGCCTTCACCCATGCCAACCAGTATGGCGAGGAGTACTACTCGTTCGTCAACGGCCAGCACACCATTCAGGGCGGCACCCACCAGAGCGCCTTCAAGGAGCATATCGCACGCACTATCAAAGAGTTCTTTAATAAATATGAGTATGGCGATATCCGCACGGGTATCGTGGCTGCTATCTCCATCAATGTCGAGGAGCCTATCTTCGAGAGCCAGACGAAAATCAAGCTGGGCTCTACCACTATGTCGCCTGACGGCGTGAGCATCAACAAATACGTGGGCGATTTCATCAAACAGGAAGTAGACAACTATCTGCACATCCACGGCGATGTGGCAGAGGTGCTCGAGAACAAGATCAAGGAGAGCGAGCGCGACCGCAAGGCGATGGCAGGCGTGACGAAGCTGGCCCGTGAGCGAGCCAAGAAGGCCAACCTACACAACCGCAAGCTACGCGACTGCCGTATCCACTTCAGCGATACGAAGAACGACCGCAAGGAAGAGTCGAGCATCTTCATCACCGAGGGCGACTCCGCCAGCGGCAGCATCACGAAAAGCCGCGACGTAAACACCCAGGCCGTATTCTCCCTGCGGGGCAAGCCTCTGAACTCGTTTGGACTCACCAAGAAGGTGGTTTATGAAAACGAGGAGTTCAACCTGCTGCAGGCTGCCCTCGACATCGAGGAGGGTCTGGACACCCTGAGATATAATAAGGTAATCGTAGCCACCGATGCTGATGTCGACGGCATGCACATCCGCCTGCTCATCATCACCTTCTTCCTGCAGTTCTTCCCGGAACTGATCAAGAAGGGGCACGTCTATGTGTTGCAGACTCCGCTCTTCAGAGTCCGTAACCGTCGTACGAAGATCCGCAACAAGAAGGTGATTGCCGAGGCTGACGCCAAGTCTGAAAGGCTACGGGTAGGCGACGGTACGTCGGGAATTAAGAAATCCGACTTCATCACCCGCTATTGTTATAGCGAGGAGGAGCGCCAGACGGCCATCAACGAGCTCGGGCCAGACCCCGAGATTACTCGATTCAAAGGCCTCGGTGAGATTTCGCCCGATGAATTCGCAGGTTTTATCGGCCCAGACATCCGCCTGGAACAGGTGACACTCCATAAGAACGACCAGGTGCAGAAACTGCTCGAATATTATATGGGCAAGAACACGATGGAGCGCCAGAACTTCATCATCGATAACCTCGTCATCGAGGAAGACAGGCCGGAAGAAGACCTACCCTAACCCTCCCTAAAAGGGAGGGAACGAATAGTTCAGAGGATGGAGTATAAGACGGCAAGTCCTGACAGGTATGGGCTATTGAAGGCGTTCGCAAGGGAGAACCGCCAGAATATGACTCTTGCTGAGAGTGTGTTATGGGATGCACTTCGCGCAGGCTCTATTGACGGACATGATTTTCTTCGTCAGTATATTATTGGAGATTATATTGTTGATTTCCTCTGTAGGGATAATGGTCTTATTATTGAAGTTGATGGAGGTTATCACTCAGAGCCGAGGCAAGCAGAGGATGATGAACAAAGAACAGAGTGGCTGGAGTCGAGAGACTATCATGTCTTGAGATTCACGAACGATGAGGTATTATATGATCTGGAAAATGTGCTTTACGAAATAGAACAAAATCTAAAATGAATTGTAAGTCAGAACACTTGAAACTATTAACTCCCTCCCTTTTAGGGAGGGTTGGGGTAGGTCTTCTTCTCCTTATTTCCACCACGGTTTATGGTCAAAGAATGACGGAATCTCTGCATAAGCTACAGTACGCCGAGATGGTGATCAACAGCCTCTATGTGGACAGCGTCGACGAGGTGAAACTGGTAGAGGACGGCATCCGAGGTATGCTCAGCAAGCTCGACCCTCACTCCTCCTACGCTACCCCGAAGGAGGTGAAGGAACTGAACGAACCCCTCAACGGCAATTTCGAGGGTATCGGCGTTCAGTTTAACATGATGGAGGACACACTCATCGTCATCCAGCCTGTCTCCAATGGCCCCTCAGAAAGGGTTGGTATTATCGCTGGCGACCGCATCGTATCCGTCAACGACACCGCCATCGCTGGGGTGAAGATGTCGAAAGAGGAGATCATGAAGCGCCTTCGCGGTCCGAAGGGTACGAAGGTGGAGTTGGGCGTGGTGCGGCAAGGCATCAGCGAGACACTCAAGTTCACCGTTAAGCGCGATAAGATTCCTGTCCATTCCATCGACGCCACCTACATGATCCGGCCTGCCATTGGCTATATCCGCATAGGAAATTTCAGCGCCACCACCCATGAAGAATTCCTGGAGGCACTGAGGGCACTGAGGGCACAGGGCATGGAGCGGCTTATCCTTGACCTGCAGGAGAATGGCGGCGGTTATCTGAAGGCGGCTGTCGACATCGCGGACGAATTTCTGCAGCGCGGCGACCTTATCGTCTATACAGACGGGCGCAGGGCACCACGTACAGAGTACACCGCCAACGGCAACGGAGCCTTCATGGATGGCAAGGTCGTGGTGCTGGTTGACGGCTATACAGCCTCAGCGGCAGAGATCGTCACTGGCGCCATCCAGGATCATGACCGTGGACTTGTCGTGGGTCGTCGCACCTTTGGCAAAGGTCTGGTACAGCGCCCTATCGACCTGCCCGACGGCTCGATGATCCGTCTCACCGTCGCACACTATTACACCCCCTCAGGCCGTTGCATCCAGAAGCCCTATAAGAAAGGCGACGCCAAGGACTATGCGATGGACATGGTGAACCGTCTGAAAAGCGGCGAGCTGACCAATGCCGACAGCGTCCATTTCATCGACTCGCTGAAGTATGAGACACTACGCGAACACCGCACTGTCTATGGCGGAGGCGGCATCATGCCAGACTACTTTGTACCCCTCGACACCACACTTTATACCCGATTCCATCGACAGCTGGCCGCCAAGGGCATCGTCATTCAGCAGAACCTGCGCTATGTAGACAACAACCGCAAGCAACTGAAAGCACGTTGGACAGACTTTGCCGACTTCAAGCAGCATTTCGAGGCACCGCAAAGCCTTGTCGATATTATTTTGTCAGAAGGAGAGAAACAAGGCATCAAACCCAAGGACGAGGCAGAACTCGAGAAGACCCTGCCCTACCTGCGTGTGCAGATAAAGGCCCTCATCGCCCGCGACCTCTGGGAGATGAGTGAGTATTTCTCCGTCTTCAATGAAAGCAGCGAGATTATTAAGAAAGCCCTTGAAGTAATCATGAACGACTCCAAGGAGGCCCCTTCAAAATAATAAAAGAAAGAACTAGATGAGAACAACTAAATGCTTGGTAGCCGCCATCGTGGCGAGTGCCTTTAGTGTCTGCCCCATGCAGGCACAGAACACTGTCGTGGGTATGATGCCTGAAAACGGCGCAGTGGAAGTGAACCCTGACACACACCTCAGGCTGACGATGGCTGAGGATGCCGTCATCGGAACAAAAGGATTCATCACTGTCTATGACAAACAGACGGGACGAGTGGCTGACCGTCTCGACATGAGTATCCCTGCAGGCCCTACGGAGGGTCAGCCCAGGAATCCGTCAGCCCAATACACACCCGTACCTTATTTATATAAGGCCCATCAGCACATCACCAACCGCAACACCAAAGCCGGCACCCCCTCTGGCGTCAATGCCTGGGACATGGGGCGCTATCAGTTGGACATCATAGGAGGCTTCTCCGACGGATTCCACTTCTATCCCATCATTGCCCACGGCAAACAGCTGACCATCTATCTGCATCACAACATGCTGGACTATGACCGAGAGTACTATGTCACCATCGACAAGGGCGTCATTAAAGGCTGCAACGGTATCAAGGGGAAACGGGGTTGGACCTTCCGCACGAAAGCAAAAGCACCAGCCCCTGAGCAACGGGTGCTGACAGTTTCAGCCGATGGAACGGGGGACTTCTCTACCGTTCAGGGGGCTCTCGACTTCATCCCCGACTCTGTCTCGACAGAGCAAGAAGGCTACAAGGTGATGGTGAAGAATGGCGACTATGAAGAACTGGTCTACTTCCGCAACAAGCGGTTTGTCACCATCGAAGGCGAATCCAGAGAGGGAGTGCTCATACATTATCCTAACAATGAGGTTTTCAATCCCCACCCTGCCGACATTAAGACCAACGAGGTGAAAGGCACGTTCCCATCCCGTCGCGCTGCCTTTGCGGCAGACAACTGTAGCGATTTGACATTCCGCAACCTGACACTCAAGACAGACTGCAAGGGTCAGGCCGAGGGCCTACTCGTCAACGGTGAACGCAACTACTTTGAGAATGTTCACATCATCGGCGACGGCGATGCGCTCCAGGCCAACGGCAGCTGCTATTGGCAGAACTGCCGCATTGACGGCGGCGGCGATACCATCCTTGGCCGCGGTCCCTCGTTCTTCAACCACTGCGTGATTACGAGTTATGGCGCCTTTATGTGGATCCGTAACACGGACGAGAACCACGGTAACATCTTTGTTGACTGTCATTTCAAAGGATTGTCACCATACGCGGAGTTAGGCCGGCTACCAGACAATAAGGGGAAGAACTACCCCCATGCCGAGTGCGTGTTGCTGAACTGCACCCTCGAGGGTATCCCTGCTGCTGGCTGGGGACAGACAGACGATGGTGCCAAGACCGCCACCATCCTCGAGTTCAACAGTCACGACCCTGAGGGGCAACCTGTCTCCACCGCCGATCGCCATCCGCTAATGCGACAGCTAGACCCCATCCGCGATGGGGCTATCATTGGCCGCTACGCTGACAGCCGTTGGGTTCTCGGATGGTGATGGCAGACAATCGTTAGTATTCGTAGAGTTTGATGTGGAGTATTTTCCATTCTCCACAGGATATACGGGCATGACGGCCTTGGTGATCCTGGTCGCCATTCTCACGTCGGATATAATTGAGTCTGCCCAGACTGTCGACACTCACCTCGTCGACAGAAGCGATGCCTAATCGCTTGCCAGAGAATCGCTTTTTGTCAACCGTAAGCTCTTTTTTCCCCTCAACGACGAACCCGTCTTCACCAAGCACCTTCTCTTCCTCAAAGGCTTTCTCGTAAGCTGTGGCAAAGCTGACAACAATGCCAGAGCCAGCCAGCAAGTACTCGTTTGTGGCAAGCTTCAACAACATCGCCCCTCCCTCTGGCCACTCAGAACCGTCTGTGGCTCGTGGATTCCAGGGCAGGGTAAAGAAATGTCGGCAGGTGATAACGATCTGCCCGTCGTTGATGATCCGTTCCTTGTCTTGTTGGTCGAACAAGAGTCCCCAGGAGGCATTGGGCTTTGAGCTTTGAGCATTGAGCATTGAGCATTGCCGGATGAGGCCGTAGGCCCTTGTCACCGACTCTGTCTCTTCAGGTGCAGCCTGATCGATGGCGAAGGGCGAAAATCCGAGGGCCTGGTGCTCACCAAAGGCGTACATCGCCCTTACTCCACTATTCACGCAGCAACGGCTCTCAGGGATGAAGAGTGGATTATTGGGGAGTGCATACTGCTCAGCCCAGCCCTTGAAGCCAGTGTCGTAGATGTCTGGTGCCAACAGGTCGATGCTTGGTGCCCCGGCATGCCAGAAGTCTATCAGATGAGCCAACGGTCCGGCTGACGGATACTGTCCAGGCAGACGGCCTCGGCTGTTCATGGCCGCATTCACATAGAGCGGCATGTCATAGATGCTTCGGGCTGTCTGAGCCAGTTGTTCCACATACTTTGCATAGTGGTAGGCCATGAATTTCTCCTCACCGTAGATGTCATCGCCAAAATGCTCCTGCCAGGTCCTTGGCTGTTGGATGCCCAGAGTCTTCCACAGTATCCTGGGAATCTGCGACTGGTAAGCCTTCTCCGCCAGTGGCGAATGGTCGCGTGCTGCCTCAAGCATACCTATCTCATTTTCTATCTGCATCATGACGACGGTGCCTGTGCCCTTATCCTTCTCCGCCAGATGTCGCATGAAAGAGCCGAACGCCTTGTTGTCGGCCTCCAGCACTTTCTCTGAGAAGCAGCTGGCTATCTCCATCGGCTTCCCCGCCTTGGTCATAGCCCTTGGGAATCGTTTTGTGTCCGTCTTGAACCATAGTGGCGCATAGCAACTCATGGAGTTCTTCCACGCTCCGAACCAGAGGAAGATCACCTTCAGGTCGTTCTCACGGGCCTTGTCGATCACACGATCGGTGAGCGTGAAGTCGAACTGCCCCTCTATGGGTTCGATAAACTCCCAATAGGCAGGTACGAGTACGGTGTTCAGCCCCAACTGCCTCATACGGGGCATCACCGCATCTATGTCGTCAATACAAGTAGCGGCACTGTTGCTCAGTTCCCCGCCGAGAATGGGGAAGAGGCCGTTCAAACGCCGTTCACTTTGTCCTGCAAAGAACTGCACCTGTCTGGCTTCGAGTGTGACGCAGGCCATCAAAGCCAACAAAATAGAAAAGACCTTTTTCATATTCATATCCGTTTGTCGATGCAAAGATACGAATAAAAGTAAAAAGGTAAAAAAATAAACAGGTAAAAAACGTGAAAACATGAGAAGGTAAAAAGGTAAACACATGAAAAGAAACACGGGGCCGCGTAACAGGCGACCCCGTGTAACAATGATCAGAGAGATTTCACATTGTCATGCTAATCAATACGAAACAAACTAACTAATTTCTATATGCAGGGTTTTGATATGCAGCTTTCTCCTCATCCGACATCTGCATGCCATCGAGCTGTCCCTGAGGGATAGGACGGATGTAATATCCAGCGGGGATGTCACGGGTGAAGGTCTCCAAGTCCTTATCGGTATAGCCACTGCCAGCGATGCGGTAGGTGGTGGCGCGTTCAGCCCACTTCTGAGTGCGCACAAGGTCGTACCAGCGATAGCCTTCACCCCAGAACTCGCGGCTACGCTCGTCAAGGATGTAGTCGATGGTGATGGTGGCAGGTGTGGCGGCCAGCATGGCCTCTGTATTGTCAACAGATACGGCCACATTGTCGTTCTGGCTGAAGGTCTGCTTGCCAGCACGGGCACGGAGCACATTGACCAACTCACGAGCCTCGCTGTTCTTGTTCAGTTTCACGGCAGCCTCTGCACCAATGAGATAGAACTCAGAGAACTTAGCAACACTCCAAGGACGTGGGCTACCACCGTTCACCTTTGAACCAAGACCGCCAGCATTGTCGGTACGATAGATACCTAACTTCCAGTTGATGGGGTACTTCTTGCGGCTGATATGGTTCACGGCCACCACGAAGTCAGGACGGCCCTCCATCTCACCAAAGCCCAGCTTACCATCAGCACCGGTATAGTTGATCTTGCTGTCCTCGCTCTCAGGCACCCAACTGAAATAAACCTCATTAGGACCTACCTGCATGCCGTTGGCACCGAATACGTAAGGCTCCGTGTTGCCAGACTTCTGCCAGTTGGTGTGATAGCGCAGGGTGAAGGTAGCATCGTAACGAGAGTCGATGGCCTTGACGGCATCCTCCCAGACACCGCCCTCCATGAAGTTGTCGGCGATAGGAGCCATACGGGTCCAGGGACGGCCGAGAGCCTGCACGGCCTCACGCTGGATGGGATTGATGGTGGCACCAGAGGCAGCCTTGGCAGTCATCTCCGTGTAGTTCCAGGTCTCCATCCAGTAGGCGAAGTTCTCAGGTGAGCCACCACCTCCCCAACCATAGCCGGCACCACCGTTACCATATTTCTCGTTCTCATCGTGATCAGCGTAGAGCATGATCTCCGAGTTGCGGTCGTTGGTAGCCACGTTCACATCGTAGAAGGTGGGCTGCAGGGCATACGGTCCAGGGTTGTTGATAGCCAGCATGGCCGTGTCGTAAGCCTTCTGGAAATAACTTGTTGCCTCTCCACTGTTACGGCTGCACTCCGGATAGGTGGGAATATTGTTCGGATTCTCCAACCACCAAGCATAGGTCAGATAGGCCTTGGAGAGATACAGTCGGGCCACATTCTTGGTAACAGTACCTGTAAGACGGGGATTCTCAGGCAGGTCGTTGACGGCCTTCTCCAGATCACTGAAAATGGCGGCATAAACCTCAGGAACCGTATTACGGACAGAGGTACGGACGGTAGAGGTGTTGAACTTCAACTCACCAGCGCCCAGATCAAGGGGCACACCACCATAGGTCTGAACCAGGAGGAAATAGTCGAAGCCACGGAAGAAGTAGGCCTCAGCGAGCAGGGATGCATCAATACCGGCCTCAGCACCGTTTTCAATGATACCGCTGGCGGTGTTGATGTTGGGGAAGAGTGCGCCCCATATAGAACCGGCAATAGAGTTAGTGGGAGTCATCTGTCCCACGCCGGAGAGGTCGGCATCCTTGAAGTTACCGTCGGCAGACTGTGCATAGGTATATTCATCGGTACCTGTCTCAACACTGTTCAGGAAATAACCGTTGCCATAGAAATAGCGCAGGTGAGCATAGAGCGATGTCAGACCGCCCTCAATACCCGCCTTCGTATTGAAGAATGTCGGGTCAAACTGGCTGCGCGGCTGCTCTTCCAGCACACTGTTGCAGGAGGTCATGGTAGCAGAGAGACCACAGCAAACTAAACCCGCAGCGAGAATATATTTGATACTTTTAGTTTTCATAACCGAATTGTTTTTTACCTTTTTACTTTTTTACCTTTAGAAAGTTACGTTGACACCGAACAGGAAGTTACGGGTAGCAGGCGTGTTGTAACCTACGATTGGCATTTTGTGCTTGCCGGTATAGCCGTCGACAGCAACAGCCGTGTTCTGGTTTGCCCAGGAGTTGGTCTCGGGATCAAGGCCGCTCTCGTTATTAAACGGCGAGAAGAGCACGAACGGGTTCTGAACCGTAGCATAGAGGCGCAGACGGCTGATGCCGAGATCCTTGATGCACCTCAGGTTGTCGAAATTGTAACCAAGTGTAATGGTACGGAACTTCAGATAACCAGCATTGAAGTAACCGAGTGTAGAACCGTATTTGGGATTATCACCACTTTGGATACCACCAGGTTTAGGATACTTGGCCCCCGTATTCTCTGGAGTCCAATAGTCTACATCAAGCTGTCCGCGACGTCCTGTCAGCATGTTCAGGTAACCATTTGAAGAGTGGATGGCAGAAATCAACTTACCGCCAATCTGGAAGGCACCAATCACGGTCAGGTCGAAACCTTTGTAGCCAACAGTCGTGTTGAAACCACCAATGAGGTCAGGCTCCATGCTCATGATCTGACGATCCTCGGCACCAATGGCACGACTTGGTGTTACACCGTCTGCCTCATAGTCACCCAGAGATGCATCGCCACGATACTTCACCTTGATCATACCAACGTTTCCGCCTGGCTCAAGAATGTCAAGATAGGGGTCACCCTCTTGCCAAAGACCTTCATACTCATAGTCGTAAATGACATCGATAGGATAACCTACGAACCAGCGGTTAGCCTCATCACGCTCCTTCTTTTCCTGTCCATTGGGAAGAATGATAGGCTCTGTACCTGTCAGTTTGGTCAACTTGTTACGGTTGGCATAGAGATTGATACCTGCCTCCCAGTTCCAGCCATTCTTGTTGTCGATGATGATACCGTTCAGGGTCAACTCGAAACCTTTGTTCTCGGTATTACCGATGTTACCCGTGAAGCTGCTTACACCCGAGGTTGAAGGCAGAGACACATCGAGCAGGATGTCCTTAGTCTTCTGGGTGTAGTATTCGATCGATCCATAAAGACGTCCATTGAACAGAGAGAAGTCGAGACCGAAGTTCCAAGTCTTGGAGTACTCCCAGCCCAACTCGGGGTTAGGCAGTGCATTCACATAGTAACCTGCCTTATAGGTGTTACCGAAGTTGTAGTTACGGATAGCGAGGCCACCAAGGGTAGAATAAGGATTGATACTCTGGTTAGAGGTCTCACCGTAACCAACACGCAGTTTCAGGTTGTCGATCCACTTCAGATTCTCCATGAAGCTCTCACGGGCAATGTTCCAGCCAGCGCTTACAGCAGGATAGGTATGCCACTGATGGCCCTTTGCCAGACGTGAAGAGGCATCGGAACGGAGGGCTGCAGAGATCATGTACTTATTATCATACGAGTACATCACACGACCCATCCAAGACACAAGACCACTCTGCCAATAGTTGTAGTTGTTGAGGTTCACCTCACCTGTTGCCTTATCAAGAGCATAGTACTGGAAATAGTCTGCGGGTATGCCTTGTGCAGAAGCACCTGTTGACTCATAGGTTGTCTCCTCAGCTGAGTACATGGCTACGACGTTCAGGTTGTGCTTCTCAGCGAAGGTGTGATCATAGGTCAGCAGGTTCTCGATAGCCCAGTTACGTGTCTGGTTCTCTGAGATACCACCACCATTGATAGCATTCTCGTCTTTGTTGTTAACTCCAGTACCAGTGAAGTTTCCACCCTTGGAACTACGGAAGTTCAGACCGATGTTGATACGATAGCTCAGTCCCTCGATCCACGGGCACTTCAGTTCACCAAAAAGCGTATTGTAAGATCCGATACCCTTATTCTCATTCAGCCATACTTCCTGGTCACGCTCCACCGTTTCCTTAGTGACAACACTCTGGTCATCGGCAGGAAGAGTGACAAAGCGCTTCAAGTTACCATTCTCGTCGTAGGGGCTTGCCAGCGGGCTCTTGCTTAGCACGCCGTACATATCGTTCACGCCCTTGGTCTTGCGGTAGCTATTGTTGGTGCTCAGACCGAAACGGAAGTATTTGCCTACCGACTGGTCGAAATTACCACGAACGCTAATACGATCATAACCCTCAGTAGGAACGACACTCTCATCATGATAGTAACCAGCACCGAAGCTATAACTGCCACCGTTGGTACCACCAGAGACACTCACGTCGTGGTTATAGCTCACACCTGTCTGGTAATACAGATCCTGCCAGTCGGTACTGGTATTGTCGCTCTCGTCGAGAGAATTCTGATACAAACCAGCATACTGGCGGAACTTTGAGAAGGTAGGACCATCCATCATAGGATACTTGTGGAATACCTTCTTAAAGCTAACATAACCATTGTAGGAAACCTTGGCAGGTGTTCCCTGACTACCTTTCACGGTGGTGATGATGATCACACCGTTGGCACCACGAGAACCGTAGATGGCAGTAGCAGAGGCATCCTTCAGGATATCCATCGACTTAATGTCGGCGGGGTTGATATCCGAAAGTTGTCCCATGAAGGGGATACCATCGAGCACGATCAGCGGGTCGTTAGAAGCACTCAGTGAACGCTGACCACGGATACGGATCTGCATCTCCTCACCCGGCTTTGACGATGTCTGCGTCATCAGCACACCGGCCACACGACCTTGCAGGGCCTGGGCAGCGTTCGAGGCAGCCACCTGATTCAGTTTCTCACCATTGACGTTGGCTACAGAACCAGTCACAGCCTCACGGCGCTGGGTACCGTAACCAATGACTACCACCTCGTTCACCACGTGACCATCTTCTTTAAGGTTCACGTGCATGTTACTACCAGCCTTCACCTCCTGGGAGATGTAGCCTACATAAGAGACGACGAGCGTAGCGCCCGGCTTGACATTGAGAGAGAAATTACCCTCGAAGTCGGTGACTGTACCGTTCGATGTACCTTTCTCCATGACTGTGGCACCAATCAGCGGACCCTGAGAGTCGGTCACATGACCTGATGCCTGCATCGTTTGCTGTACGGAAGCCACTCCGGCGGCTGCCGACACCTGCTGTGCACTGACTATGCCCAAGAAGCATAATCCGAGACAGAGGACTGTTTTCTTTGCTTTGAAACTCATACGTTATTTTGTTAGTTAATAAAAGAAAGTTTTAAAATTCTGCTGCAAAGATAAGCAGAATTCCCTTTTATCACTTTAACGTATGTTTCGTATCGTTTTCTTTTTGTTTCAGCTTTGTTCTTCAGCCTGATTTTGCTCCACAAATTCGGTTGGGGGCACCCCAAATTGCCTGCGGAACACCGTGGAGAAGTGTGAGACATTACTGAAACCAACCGAATAAGCCACTTGCGTCACATTGATCTTCTGTTCCTTCAACAGTCTCACAGCCTGCTCGAGGCGCATGTTCCTGATAAACTCACTTATAGGCAATCCCGTCATCTCTTTCATCTTCCGGTGCAATTGGGCACGACTGATGCCTACCTCGTGTGTCAGTGTCTCTACATTGAATTCACTGTCGGAGAGGTGGTCGTTCACCACTTTCACAATACGCTCCATCAGCGCTTCGTCATTGCCTTTCACCTTTGTCTCAACCACCTTGTCTTGCTGAAGGTTGCCTGAATATTTCCCCCTTAGGCGGAGGTTCTTATTAATCAGGTTGTTGATGACGACGTGGAGCTCGTCCATATCGAACGGTTTTGCGAGGAAGGCGTCGGCACCTTTCTCCAAGCCTATGAGACGGTTGGCAACATCCGATTTTGACGTGAGCATAACGACAGGTATATGACTGATGTTCATATTCGTTTTGATCATCCGTAGCAACGTGAAGCCATCCATCTCGGGCATCATCACGTCACTTATCACCAGGTCGTACTGCTTTTCTGTTTCCGCGTTCAGCAGTTCTCGCAGAGCCTCGCGAGCACTGGTCACAGGAGTGATCCGATAGTAAACGCCCAGCTCCCTGCTGATATATTCGCCTATCTCCACATCGTCGTCGACCACCAGCACCCGGTAGTTCGACTGTGCCTTGGGTTTAGACTTGGCCGACCGCTCTGTCTCATCCTGAATGGTCAGCTCCTCTTTTGTGAGATGGCTGGTGCCCAATGGCAACAGTACAGTGAAGATGCTGCCCTGCATATCCTCGCGATTGGCTGCCTCGATGGTACCATGATGCATCTGCACAATCATCTTACACAGATTAAGTCCGATGCCCGTTCCTTCGATATGCAATGAACTTGAGGAGCTGCCCTGATAGAACCGCTCAAACAACCTGTTCACGTCGCCCCTGATGCCCATGCCGTTGTCGATGACTTCCATTTTCGCCATTCCATCGGCCGTTTCCGACACGCTCACCTCTATCTCTCCATTGTCGTAGGTGTATTTAAAGGCATTGGAGAGAAGGTTGTCCACCACTTTGTCGATTGATTTCCTGTCTACCCACACGTTCAACTTGTCCAAGGCCGGCGAATAACGGAAGGTGATGCCGCGTTCCTTGGCAGTGTACTCATACGACTTCAAGAGGTTTCCCACGTATTGCACCATGTCTGTCTCTTGGCAGTGCAGGTGCATCTGCTGCTTGTCTATCTTCCGGATGTCGAGAATCTGGTTCACAAGGTTCTGCACGCGCTGGGCATTATGCTCGATGGTCTCCAGATCGGTCTTCATCTCGGGATCGAGATCGCGCTTCAGAAGCTTATGTAACGGGCTCATGATCAGCGTCAACGGCGAGCGAATGTCATGGGTGGCATTTATCAGGAACTTCATCTTCTCCTCGTCGAGCTCCTGGTTCCGACGCCTGATATAGAGCCACAGCACTACTCCTGCCAAGACCAGTGCCGTTAATATATAAATAAGGTACGCCCACGCGGAGCGATACCAAGGGGCCCGCACCACGATGTGATAGAGCTGCACATCGGTATGTATGCCATTGTCTTCGGCCCGCACCTCCAACTGGTAGACACCTGGGGGCATATGGTTGAACGACACCACATTCTGTCCTGCCGCTGTGCGCATCCACTCTTTAGCGCCATTCAGCCGGTATTCATAGACCACGTTCTCCGTGTTTGAGTAGTTGAATAGCGAGAACTCCATGGAGAAGGTGTTGTCGAGATATGAGAACGAGAAGCGCTTACTCTCTGCCAACGATTCGCTCATGATACGCACACCGTCGGACAGGGTATTATAGTTCACGGGGTTGCCGCCTACGAAGAGACCCGTCAGATGTACGTCCGACAGAGTCGGTCTCACATCGCGCAGGGCAGCGGGATGGAATGAGGTGATGCCGTCGCTGATGCCGAAGCAAATCTCCCCGTCTGGTCGCTGCATGGCCAGGCCGCGCACATACTCACGGGTGGCCAGACCGTTACCATTGACATGGGTGATCCATCGCTGTTTGTCGCGCTGGTACTGCCAGATACCTGCCGAGGTGCTGCACCACAGGTCGCCGAAATTATCTTGCTCGATACCACAGATCACCTTGTTTGCCAGTGCTCCGGCTCCCTCCTGAGGCACTGCGTCACCTTTTTGCGGGTCGTAATAGTATAACCCCGTGTCGGTACCCACCATCATGCGATGGTTGTGATCCTCATAGAGCGAGGCCACCGTCTTTCCCTCTAAGAGCACCTCCCATCCGTAGGGCCTGAACGTGTCGCGCACAGGGTCGTAACAGCAGAGGTTCGACGACGTGCCGATCCAAAGCATACCACTGCTGCTGACACGCATCGACATGATCCAGTTGTTGTGCAGGCGGCCGCGCACCTCGTCCTCGTCGCGCATCGAGAAATGGCGGAGGACTTTCGTCGTCAGGTCGTACATGCAGAACCCTTTCGAATAGACCGAGAAGAATAGCCTGCCTTTGCCGTCGTCTGTTATCAGGTTGATATAGTCACTCTCAAAGGCTATGGTTCTGCTGTATCTGCCGCTTTGCGGGTCGTAGCTATACAGTCCGTCGGTAGTGCCTATCCAGTAGTTGCCTTGCGAGTCGCGATAGATGGAGTAGGCCGCTGCTGGCGAGGCAGGATGAGCCACCACCTTCCCGTCTGCGTCGAAGCCGTAGACACCGTTGTTCTGTACGACACACCACGTCATGCCGTTGTCGCCCTCACAGAACGAGGTCACCGACCCGCCGATGCTCACGTTCTGCCTGGCGAGACTCCACGAACTGAACTGCGGTTCGTACTGCGGCAGCAACAGCAGGCCACGCCTCAGACAGCCCACCCACAGGTTGTCGTCGCTGTCTTCAAAGAGAGCCCACACATTGCTCGTCTTAAGGTCGAACGAGGCACTCGGGTACTCGTAATGCTGCAGTCTATTGGTTGTTTGTGGCACCCAGCAGAGTCCATGCCCCATGGTGCCGATGAAGAGATTGCCCTTCTTGTCGCAATAGGCCGTACGGAACTGCACGCGTCCGCTGCCGAGGATGCTGATGTCGATCATGTCGTAGACTATCCGTCCGTCGCGATAGAAGATGAGTCCGTGCTGGCAGACCATCAGCACGCCGCCCTCGTATGCGGTAAAGGCTGTCACAGGACCGTATGGCGAGTTGAACCTGAGGACGGTCTTGTCGGGGCGCACACAGCAGAAGTCTGCTCCCGCCCCCGCTTTCCAGAAATTGCCCTTTTCATCGATCATCAGATGGTTGAAATAGTCCACGTCGCCCTCTGCGTAGCCCTCCAGCTTCTGTGTCTGCAGCGTTTCCGTGTCGAGCAGAAACAGCCCATAGCCTGCCGTCCCCACATACAGGTGGTGATCGTCGCACTTGATCATGTCGTTGATGCGGGCAGCCTTCACCCCGTCGAGCGTCACCCGCTCGAAGTCGTCGGTGGCAGCGTTATAGCGGGCCAGGCCGATGCCCGTTCCAACCCAGAGACGCCCCTGGTCGTCGACAAAGAGCGAGGTGATGTTGTTAGAGTTTACACTCTTTGCATTGTCGCTATCGTACAGGTAGGTCGTGAAGCGATAACCATCGTACTTATTCAGACCGTACTCCGTGCCTGTCCAGATATAGCCCGACTTGTCCTGACAGATGCATGTAATGAGGTTGCTCGACAGCTTCTCCGAGGTATAGAAGTGTTGCGACTGCGAGAAGGCAAAAGGCAGACTCGCCACAATCATTACCAGTGTAACTACAACGCGTTTACTCATTAACCACCAGACCATTTTAGAGGTAGAATATCGCTTCGGGTCCCATATTGAACAGCAGGTCGAGAATTGAGAGATTCGGCAGGAAGCCGTGTTTCTGTCGATACACCTGATAGTACGGACGTGGCTCAAAGGCTTCATCGGCACCAGGGTGCTTGGGATGGATCGAAGAGCGGAAGTCGTGGAAGAATCTCGAGGAGGGAGGAGTGTGGAGGGAGGAGGGAGAATAGTCTGCTGGCAGTGTGTCCCCTGCGTATACCGCACTGGAAGTAATCTCACTCCTCCCTCCACACTCCTCCCTCCACGATTGAGTATAACTCACTCTCGGCTGGATATCCAGCAACTCACACATCTTCGCCCTGATGGCCTCATTGAACTCAATCAGATACGTCCACCTCTCTTCAAAGAACGGCCGGATGTCATCCTGATAATAGTCGAAGAAGGGACTCTCGCCGTAAGCACTCTGCAGCGCATTCCAGTGCAGATGGCGCCAGTTGCCGTGGTCGCTGATGCGAATGTCCTTGATGGTTTGAGCTTTGAGCTTTGAGCTTTGAGCATTACCACGCTCCACGGGTACGGTGAGTGCCTGGATGCCTTGGGTGGTGGCGATAAGACAACGGTTACGGTAGGATTGCTTCTCAAAGTGCTCCCACTGCTCTATGAGCACGTGCTCAGCACGATATAGTTTCTGATACCACTGCACCGGGCCAAAATACGTTGTACTGAGCAGAACATCCTTCATGCGCTATTATCTTTTTTAGTTTATAGTTTCCGCCTTCGGCTTAGTTTATAGTTCTTGCGTCCTTTCAGTAGCAAGCGAGCAGAGCTCGAGCGTATAGTTGATTTCCCTGCAAGCCCTTCTGCCAGCAAATGTAATCATCTGTAAACTGTAAACTGTAAACCGTAAACTGTAAACCGTAAACCGTAAACTGTAAACCGTAAACCGTAAACTACTTAATATTATCCACAATCCGTCCTATCCGACTCCACCTGACGCCACCCAGGCCGCTGTGGTCAGGATCGCTCGACCACCAGATGAATATCGGCTTGCCCACGATATGATCCTCGGGCACGAAACCCCAGTAGCGAGAGTCGGCGGAGTTATGGCGGTTGTCACCCTGCATCCAGTAGTAGTCCATCTTGAAGGTGTACTCCGACGCTTCCTTGTCGTTGATGAATATCTTGCCGTTGCGGATTTCGAGCTTGTTGCCCTCATATACCTTGATGGGGCGCTCGTAGATGGCGATGTTGTCGAGCGTCAGTTTGATCTTCTCCCCCTTCTTCGGTATCCACACGGGTCCGTAGTTATCCCTCGTCCAATGCTTGTTGCCGTTCAGCGGATAGATCTCCAGGTCGTTGGCCTCGGTATTGAGTGTCACACTCTCTACGATGTCCGTCCTTGCCTGCAAGGATACCACGGCGTGCTTCGTCAGGGGCATATACCCCAGGGTGTTCAGGCTCGTCAGGTCTTCCATCGAGATTCCCAGGTCGTCCATCACCTCCTCAGGTATCGACTGCTTCAGTTTCACACGATAGGTGTACTGCACGTTCTCGGGCTCCTTGTTTGCCTTGCCGTCGAGATACACCGTGCGGTTCCTGATCTCGAGCGTCTGTCCAGGCAGTCCCACGCAGCGCTTCACGTAGTTCTCCCTGCGGTCTGTGGGGCGTGTGACGATCTGGCCATACTCCGCCTGGTTGCGCCACAGCTCGTTGCGCCCTGCGGCGTAGATCGCATCGAAGTATTTTATCCGCTGCTCTGCCGTCAGCGAGTCGGGGTCAGGACGGTTCGGGTATATCTGATAGCCAATGCTATAGCACATCTGGTAGTAGTCGTACGACTGATACTGCGGTGCTGAGCAGAGCGTGTCGCCAGCGGGGAAGTTGAACACCACGATGTCGTTCAGCTTCACCTCGCCAAGACCCTTCACACGGCGATAATCCCAGTGGGGCCAGTCCAGGTAGCTCTTACACTCCACCACGGGCAGCGTGTGCTGCGTCAGGGGCATCGTCAGCGGGGTCTGAGGGATACGTGGGCCGTAGGACACCTTCGACACGAACAGGTAGTCGCCCGTAAGCAGACTCTTCTCCAGCGAACTCGATGGAATCACGTAGTTCTGGAAGAAGAACTGGTTGATGAAGTACACGGCCACGAGGGCGAACACGATGGCGTCGACCCACGACATGACGAACTTAACCGGCTTCTCGGCCTCCTTCCACCACTGCCACTTGATCTTCTTGGTAATGTAGATGTCATAGATGAACGGCACGACCAGCAGTCCCCACCACGACTTCACCCAGTAGAGGAACAACAGGTAGAGTATCAACACGCAGATGAACTTCGCCCACTGCACCTTTGGATTGAATTCTTTCTTTTTCTCCATAATTCATTTTTTGTTTACGGTTTACAGTTTACGGTTTACAGTTGATTTCCCTGCAAGCCCTTCTGCCAGCAAATGTAATCATCTGTACGCTCGAGCTTTGCTCGCTTGCTACTGAAAGGACGCAAGAACTGTAAACCGTAAACTGTAAACTATAAACCATAAACTGTAAACCGTAAACTGTAAACCGTAAACTAAAACCTAAACATATCTGAGATCGTGAGCAATCCCTGATGATCCTTCGTGTACTCTGCTGCCAAAACGGCCCCGAGGGCAAAGCCCTTACGGCTATGGGCATCATGCGAGATGGTGATGAGGTCGGCCTCCGAGTCGTAGCGGATGGTATGGATGCCCGGCACCTCGCCGCGGCGGATGTCATCCACGCGCAGCAGTTTCGGGTCTGTCGTCTCCTCAGCCCAGCCCTCCTTACGGTCCAGGCGCTCCACGATCTCCTCTGCCAGCGTGATGGCAGTGCCTGAAGGGTGGTCGAGCTTATGCACGTGATGGGTCTCCTCCAGCTCCACGTCATACTGCGGGAACTGGTTCATGATCTTCGCCAGATAGCGGTTCACGGCCGAGAAGATGGCCACGCCGATGGAGAAGTTCGAGGCCCAGAAGAGCGTCTTCCCCTCTTCATTACAAGCCTTGCGCACGTCGTCGCCATGATCCTTCAGCCATCCCGTGGAGCCACTCACCACCTTCACGCCCTTGGCCCAGGCCTTCAGATAGTTGCCATAGGCCACCTGTGGCGCCGTGAACTCGATGGCCACGTCAGCCGAGGCGAAGGCAGGGCTGTCGAAGTCCTGCTGGTTGTCGATGTCGATGATACTTACAATCTCATGGCCACGCTCGAGGGCAATCTGTTCTATCATCCTGCCCATCTTGCCGTAGCCGATTAATGCTATTTTCATATCTTATTTCAAATTAAACGGTGCAAAGATACGACAAATATATTAAGTAATGAACATATCAGCCAAAGAATTAAAATTCTTTCACAGGCCAGCCCTCCTTGCCTGCCATCAGACGGGAGGGCGTTATATCAGCAGATGATACATCCCGCCAGCAAGGGGTTTCACAACACCTTTCATCTCCATCTGGAAGAGAATAGCTGTCAGCTGACCAATGGGAATGGCTGTTTTCACGCTGAGCACGCTTAGCTGCAGGTCGTTGACAGCTTGTAGCGTGCTGACGATCTTCTGCTCCTCCGGCGAGAGGTCTGGGAAGAGATTTCTCTCGATTCCATCGGCCAAAACCCGCTTCCTGACAGTCTCATCCTGCCAGCCCATCGCCTTCACAAAGTCGTCGGCACCAGTTATCAGCGCGGCCACATTGTCGCGTATCAGGTTGTTGCAACCTTCGCTATAAGGCATGCCCACGGCACCAGGGAAGGCAAAGACGGCGCGATTGTAGCTTTGGGCGATCTCTGCCGTGATGAGCCCACCGCCTTTGGCGGCACTCTCTACGACGATGCAACAGTCTGACATGCCTGCCACGATGCGGTTACGGCGCACGAAATTGGGCTTGTCGGCATTGGTCTGCGACATAAATTCGGTGAGCAGTCCACCATGGTCAAGCATCTGCGCGGCAGTATCACGATGGCGATAGGGATAGATCTGGTCGAGGCCGTGGGCCAGCACCCCGATGGTGGGATAGCCGTTCTGCAGGGATTCGCGATGGGCACAGATGTCGACGCCGTAGGCCAGTCCGCTGACGATGAGCACCTCTGGGCAGTGGCGTCGCAGGTCAGCGACGAATCGCCTGATAAGGTCCTGGCCGTATTGCGTACATTGCCTGGTGCCCACGATACTGATCACCCTCAGCGGGTTCAGGTCGGCATTGCCTTTATAGTATAATATAATAGGTGCGTCAGCACACTCTGTCAGCCGCTGAGGGTAGTCGCTGCTGGTGAGAGTGATGGCTCTGATACGGTGGTCTTCCATGAAGCGGAGCTCTGCCTCTGCCCTTCGCAAGGGCTCGTCCCAGTCTTTCAGGGCTTCCATCAGTCGCGGCGAGCAGTCCTTGAGGATGTCGCCGATGTCGTTTCGATGTTCGTAGAGCAGTTGTGCACTGCCAACGGTCTTATACAGTTCGAGCGCCGTAGCATAATTGAAGTTGCTGATCCTCGTCAGCGCCATTGCGTAAAGTATTTCCTGTTCCATATTCCTTTTTGTTTATTGTTTAAAGTTTATAGTTTATAGTTGATTACTTTGTATGCGGGATTTCAATGAAGCCTGCATTGATGACAACATCTTGTAGATATTCCCAATTTCTTCTTCTATCTGAGAAAACTCGTCTTTACTTATATAGTGCAGATCAAATGCTATTTCCGTCTGGCACATTAACTCCATCAACGAGCCGTATGATATCTCCAAAAAATGATACTGCTCCTTAGGCGAAGTCTTAGATGTTCCTTCGGCAATATTTGAGGGAACAGACACGACAGCTCTTCTCATCTGATCACTTAATGCATACTTCTCATTAACAGGAAACTCTGCCGTTAGACCGTAAATATCCCTAACCAACGTTTTTGACAACTGGTACACGTTTAACTTCCTATAAGTATAATTGTATTGCAACATTTCAATCTGTTTTTATTTACTACAAATGTAATCATCTATAAACTATAAACTCTAAACTATAAACAGAGCATTACTTCCTCCTCAGATACTCGTATCCGAAGCGGCAGCGCAGGCAGTCTTTCTTGTCGCAGTACTCCTTCTTCAGCTGGATGAGGGCCTGCGAGTCGCCTGCCGTCTGTACGGGCAGGCCCACCTGCTGCCACATGCGGATGATGTAGTTGTTCTCAGCCTTCAGCTGTTCGAGCAGGTCGAAGGCCCTGTCGCAGAGCACCTCCTTGGAGCGATGGCGGCCGTAGGCGAAGAGCATGGGGATGGCGGTATTGATCATGAGCAGGTTCAGCGAGCCGTATCCCAGGTGCTTCTCCGTCTTCGAACTGGTGGAGCCAAAGGTGTAGTGCGTCTCCCAGTAAGGGGTGACGTGCGACGTGAGCAGCTTCTTCAGCTCCTCCACCGTTTCGCACCCCACCAGCTGGCTCAGTCCTGCCTTCTGCTGATAATAGAGGTTTGCCAGCTGCGAGATGCGGATATGCGGGAAGTTCTGCGGGCGCAGGCGGAGGAAGCGCCACAGGTGGAAATCCATCGGTTTCATCGAGAATTTATGGGCCAGATAGAGATATTCGTTGCGCAGCTTGGCGAAGTAGCCCTCGTTGAGTGCCGCCTGCTGATAGTATGCCGGCACGGCCTCCAGCTCGAGCAGTCCGGCCTGCCCCATGAAGATGGCCTCTATCTGGAAGAGGTCGTCGCGATGATGGGCCACAGCCTCGAGGGGTATGCCCTGTGCCCACTGCTCGAAGGCGTCGTTGTTGATGCCGAAGCCGTAGTTGCGGGCGAGGGTCACGAAGTAGGCACCCTCCCAGCTTCCGCCGCAGGCCTCTGCCCTCCTGCGGATGGCCTCTGTCTTCTGCTCCAGGCGTTCTGTCTGGAGGGCAGCCATCCAGGCGTGTACCATCAGTCGCGTCAGGTCGGGGATCACCTTATAGCAGGGCGGGTAGCTGTCCGTCTTCAGCAGTTCCTCGTAGTGGTTCCTCACGCTGTCGGGCACGTCGAGCTGCATCTGGCGTATAAACTCCCCGCTGGTGTTCATCACCTCGGCGTCGAGCACGCCCGCAACGTGAAGGATCACGTTGTCGTAGCGCCTGTCTTTGTCGTGGCCATGCAGATACCAGTCCGACGCCTTGTCGTGTATCTCCACGTTGCCCACCCACAGTGTCTGGCCGATCCTCACCTTCGCATTGAAGAAGTCGGGCCCCGCATTGCGGTTGTGCAGTCCCGGGTCGATCACCTCGACGGCCTGTCCGTCATTCGTCGTCAGCTCCTTCAGCGGAAACAGCTTGTGCTTCCACACGTAGTGCAATAATTGTTCCATAGTCGTTCTTCATACAAGTTTAAAGTATAACTGGGTGCAAAGATAAGCAAAATATTCTAAACGAAGAAGGATTTATCGAAAAAAGTTTGAAACGGTGTGGCATCCGCTGTACAGAGTCGCTTCAGCCTGGGCGTAACGTGCTCATATAGAACGCACTCGGCTGAAGGGACGCTGTGACGGCCTAGCTGCCTGATGGCTGGAGGGGGAAACGGTCGACCCACGCGCCTGATGCCATATACGCAAAGGGCTTGTAACGGATACTTCAGACTATCTAAAAGGTCGTTTGACCTTAGTCAAACAAACGTTTGACGGGTGTCAAACAATCGTTTGACGAAGGTCAAACAACGAAAAGGAGGGTCTAAACTCCGCCTCAGCCCTGCCTGGCGTGCCGTTTTCAGCATGGCTGCGGGCGAGTCTCGCCCGCCCGCTCCCCATCGCCACGGACGATAACAATGCCGTCATTTTTATATTTTTTACGATATCCCTTCAAAATAAATGGCCCGAGGATGGCGGGATAAGCGGATTTTTAAGTACCTTTGCAGCAGAAATGAAGATAGGAGAGATAGATTTAGGCGAGCGCCCCGTGATGCTGGCACCCATGGAGGACGTGACAGACATCGGCTTCCGTATGCTCTGCAAGCGCTTCGGCGCGGCCATGGTGTACACGGAGTTCGTCTCGGCAGAGGCTCTGGTGCGCGACGTGAAGACGACCGTCAGCAAGCTCTCCATCCGCGATGAGGAGCGGCCCGTGGGCATTCAGATCTACGGCCGCGACACGGAGGCGATGGTGGAGGCGGCGAAGATCGTGGAACAGGCGGGCCCCGACCTGATAGACCTCAACTTCGGCTGCCCCGTGAAGAAGGTGGCAGGCAAGGGCGCGGGCGCGGGCATGCTGCAGAACATACCGAAGATGCTGGAGATCACACGAGGAGTGGTGCAGGCCGTGAAACTGCCCGTGACGGTGAAGACACGCCTGGGATGGAACCACGAGCAGCTGATCATCACAGAGCTGGCAGAGCAACTGCAGGACTGCGGCATCAAGGCGCTGACCATTCACGGCCGCACGCGCAGCCAGATGTACACGGGACAGGCTGACTGGACCCTCATCGGCGAGGTGAAGCGCAACCCGCGCATCCACATCCCCATCATCGGCAACGGCGACATCCACTCGCTGGAAGAGGCCGACAGGGCCTTCGACACCTACGGCGTGGACGGGGTGATGATAGGAAGAGCCACCTTCGGCTGCCCCTGGATCTTCAGCCGCCAGGAGCTGTCGACACGGCAGAAGCTCGACACGCTGCTGGAGCTGCTCAGCATCAACGTGGAGCGCATCGACGAGAAACGGGGCATCCTGCACACACGGCGCCACCTGGCAGCGACTCCCCTGTTCAAGGGGATACCCAACTTCAGGCAGACGCGCATCGCCATGCTCAGGGCAGAGACGGTGGAGGAGCTGACGGACATCATCAGAAACGTGGAAAGTAACTATTTGTAAAGATATGAAGATCATGATTATCAACGGGCCGAACCTGAACCTGCTGGGGCAGCGGGAACCAGGCATCTACGGCTCGGAAACGATGGAGAGCTGCCTGAAGGCACTCAGAGAGCGCTACAAGGACGTGGTGATAGACTACTACCAAAGCAACGTGGAGGGCGAGCTCATCAACAAGATGCAGGAGGCGGGCTTCTACGGCGACTACAAGGGCATCGTGCTCAACGCAGGGGCTTATACCCACACCAGCGTGGCGCTGCACGACTGCATCAGGAGCCTGAGGTGCCCCGTCGTAGAGGTTCACATCTCTAACGTGCACCAGCGCGAGGCGTTCCGCCACCAGTCGATGATCTCCGCGGCCTGCAAAGGCGTGATCTGCGGCTTCGGACTGGACAGCTACCGACTCGCCGTAGAAGCACTACTGGCACTATGAGCGAGATCGACGACTACGTCGCCATGCACTCGGAGCTAGAGCCCGAATACCTGTACCGGCTGTGGCGGGCAACAAACATCCGCACCATCCACGGACGAATGGCCAGCGGACACCTGCAGGGCCGCCTGCTGAAGATGATCGTGGAGATGATACGGCCCGTGAGCGTGCTGGAGATAGGGACGTTCAGCGGCTACAGCGCCATCGCGATGGCAGAAGGACTGCCTGAGGGCGGACGCCTGTACACCTTCGAGATCAACGACGAGATGGAGGACTTCACCCGCCCCTGGATAGAGGGCTCGCCCGTGGCCGACAGGATAGAATTCATCATCGGCGACGCCATCAAGGAGGCACCACTGCTGGGCATCACCTTCGACATGGCCTTCATCGACGGCGACAAGAGGAACTACCGCGAGTGTTACGAGATGGTGCTGCGGATACTGAGACCTGGGGGATTCATCGTGGCAGACAACACGCTCTGGGACGGCCATGTGGTAGACCACGCCTACGACCACGACCAGCAGACACAGGGCATAGAAGACTTCAACGACTTCATCGCCCAAGACACCAGAGTGGAGAAGGTGATGCTGCCCCTGCGCGACGGACTCACCATTATACGTAAGAAGTAATTGGTTTATAGTTTAATGTTTATAGTTTATAGATGAATACCTGGCAAGCCCTTGATATATCTCTGGAGACTATAGAACTAATCATCTATAAACCATAAACTATAAACAATAAACAAAAAGAAAAGAGTATGCAAGAGACAAGACAAAACAAGATCGCCAGGCTCCTTCAGAAGGAGCTGTCGCTGATTTTCCAAGAGCAGACACGTGCCACACACGGCACGATGGTAAGCGTGACACGGACGAAGATATCGCCCGACCTGAGTATCTGTACCGCCTACCTGAGCATCTTCCCCTCAGAAAAAGGTGAAGAGATCCTGGCCAATATCAACGCCAACGTGAAGAGCATCAGGTATGCACTGGGTACAAGGGTGAGAAACCAGCTGCGCATCGTGCCAGAGCTGAGATTCTTCATCGACGACTCGCTCGACTACATCGACCGCATCGACGAACTGCTGAAAAAGTAATGGGATTTATTGTTTACAGTTTACAGTTTACGGTTTACAGATGATTACTTCTATAGTTTCCAAACAGTAGCCTTATAACTAATGAATGGCTTGCCAGGTAATCAACTGTAAACTGTAAACCGTAAACTGTAAACCAAAACAAAAAGGCATCATGAATTTTCCATTCTATATCGCACGGCGGTACCTGTTCTCAAAGAAGTCGACTCACGCCATCAACGTCATCAGCGCCATCTCTGTAATAGGAGTGGCGGTGGCAACGATGGCACTGGTAGTCACGCTCTCGGTGTTCAACGGATTCCACGACCTCGTGGCATCGTTCTTCACCTCCTTCGACCCTCAGCTGAAGATCGTGCCAACAGAGGGAAAGACGGTGGCTGCCGACGACCCCATACTCACGGAGATACGACAACTGCCCGAGGTGGAGGTGGCCACAGAGTGCGTGGAAGACCAGGCGCTGGCCATCTATCACGGCCGTCAGGCAATGGTGATGGTGAAGGGTGTGGACGACAACTTCGACCAGCTGACCCACATCAACGAGATCCTGGTGGGCGACGGGGAGTTCTGCCTGCACGCCGCAGACCTGAACTACGGCATCCTCGGCATCCGCCTGGCTGAGCAGCTGGCCACAGGCTACACCTACAAGGAGCCGCTGAAGATATATGCCCCGCGACGAGAAGGACAGCTGGACATCACCAACCCCGACGGGGCGTTCGAGGAGGACGAGCTATACTCGCCAGGCGTGCTCTTCAACGTGAAACAGTCGAAATACGACCAGAACTATATCCTGACGAGCATCGGCTTCGCCCGGCGCATCTTCAACCAGCAGGGCATGCTCTCTACGCTGGAGCTGAGACTGAAGGCTGGCAGCGACTTCGACGCGGTGAAGAAGGAGATAAAACGGCGCTGCGGCACAAGGTTCACTGTGAAAGACCGCTACGAACAGCAGGACGATACCTTCAAGATCATGAAGATAGAGAAGCTCATCGCCTACATCTTCCTCACGTTCATACTCATGGTGGCCTGCTTCAACATCATCGGATCGCTGTCGATGCTCATCATCGACAAGAAAGACGATGTGGTGACGCTGCGCAACCTCGGCGCGTCAGACAAGCAGATTGTGCGCATCTTCCTCTTCGAGGGCAGGATGATCTCTGCCATCGGGGCCGTCATTGGCATCATCATCGGGCTGCTGCTATGCTGGGCACAACAGCAGTTCGGCCTCGTGGCCCTGGGGTCGAGCAGCGGCTCGTTTATCATCAGCGCCTACCCCGTCAGCGTCCATCCTGAAGACATCGTGCTCATCTTCATCACCGTGCTCGTCGTGGGATTCCTGGCAGTATGGTATCCTGTGAGGTACTTTGCAAAGAAACTGATTTAAAACATATTACTAATAATGAGAAAGAAACTACTAACGATGACCATCGCCGCGGCAGGTATCTTCACCGCAGGCGCAAGCACACAAAGAGAACAGTCCATAGCGTGCAAACAGGCACCGATGGTGCTGCAATACAACCAGCCTGCACAGTATTTCGAGGAGTCGCTGCCCATCGGCAACGGCAAACTGGGCGCCCTCGTCTATGGCGGTAGCGATGACAACATCATCTACCTGAACGACATCACCCTGTGGACGGGAAAGCCCGTAGACAGAGAGCTCGACAAGGATGCCCACAAGTGGATACCTGAGATACGCAAAGCCCTCTTCGACGAGGACTATGCCCTGGCCGACTCGCTGCAACACTACGTTCAGGGCCCAAACTCGCAGTTCTTCCAGCCCCTCGGCACGCTGCATATCAAGGACCTCGGACTTGGAGCCGTCAGCAACTACCATCGTAGCCTCAGCCTCGACTCTGCCATCGTCAGAGACCGTTACGTGCGCAATGGTCATCCCATCACAAGAGAATACTTCGCCTCGCACCCCGACCACCTCATCGCCATCCGCCTGCGGGGCGACATCAACTGTCGTATCGCCCTCACCGCCCAGGTGCCTCATCAGGTGAAGGCCATCCCCACACAGCTCACGATGACTGGTCATGCCACAGGCGATGCGCAGGAGAGCATCCACTTCTGTACGATGATCAGCGTGAAGACTGACGGCGAGACCAGTGCCAGCGACTCATCCCTGACCATCACCAACGCCAAAGAGGCCATACTCTACATCATCAACGAGACCAGCTTCAACGGCTTCGACAAGCATCCCGTAAGAGAGGCTGCTCCCTATCTGGAAAATGCCGCCAACGCCATCTGGCACACACAGAATGCATCTTTCGATGAGTTCTATGGCCGTCACCTGGCTGACTATAAGGCTCTCTACGACCGCGTAAAGCTCTGCCTCTCGTCCAGTAATACGTCGAAACCGTCGTATTTCGACGGTCCCACAGATGCCCTCTTGAAGACCTACACCGCCAACGGCGGACAGAGCCGCTACCTCGAGGAACTCTACTTCCAGTACGGCCGCTACCTGCTCATCTCGTCGTCGAGAACAGAAGGCGTGCCTGCCAACCTGCAAGGCCTCTGGACGCCACACCTGTGGTCGCCCTGGCGGGGCAACTACACGGTAAACATCAATCTCGAGGAGAACTACTGGCCAGCCTTCGTGGCCAACCTCGCAGAGATGTCCCAGCCTCTGGACAACTTCATCAAAGCCCTCGCTACGAACGGCACCGCAACGGCGAGAAGCTATTACGGCATCGACGAGGGCTGGTGCTCAAGCCATAACTCCGACATCTGGGCCATGACCAACCCCGTGGGCGAAAAGCGCGAGAGCCCGATGTGGGCCAACTGGAACATGGGCGGCGCCTGGCTCGTGAACACCCTCTGGGAGCGATACCTCTTCACACAGGACAAGACTTACCTCCAGACGGTGGCCTATCCGCTGATGAAAGGAGCGACACAATTCTGTCTGCGATGGCTCATCGACAACCCCAAGAGTCCTGGAGAACTCATCACCGCCCCAAGCACATCGCCAGAGAACGAATACGTGACAGACAAAGGCTATCACGGTGTGACCTGCTATGGCGGCACCGCCGACCTGGCCATCATCCGTGAACTCTTCATCAACACCATCAAGGCCGGGAAAATCGTGGGCGACAGAAACAAAGAGGCAGAGCGCGCGCTCAAACGGCTGCACCCCTACACCATCGGACACATGGGTGACCTGAACGAATGGTACTACGACTGGGACGACAAGGACTTCAAGCACCGTCATCAGAGCCACCTTATCGGCCTCTACCCTGGCAGTCATCTCACCGACACCACGCTGCAGAAGGCGGCAGCACGCACGTTGGAGATCAAGGGCGACGAGACGACGGGGTGGAGCACAGGCTGGCGCATCAACCTCTGGGCTCGTCTGAAAGACGGAAAGAAGGCCCACCAGGTGTACCGAAAGCTACTGACGGCCGTAGCGCCCGAGGGAAGCAACTACCCCAACTACAGCTGGGGCGGCGGCACCTATCCCAACCTGATGGATGCCCACCCGCCCTTCCAGATCGACGGCAACTTCGGAGGAACGGCTGGCGTCTGCGAGATGCTGATGCAGTCGGCATGGAATGAGGAAGACGGCACATGGGACATAGAACTGCTACCTGCCCTGCCAGAAGCATGGAAGGATGGCGCTGTCAGCGGACTATGCGCCCGCGGCGGATTTGAAGTATCATTTGAATGGAAAGGCGGAAACGTGCGCGACTGTAGTATCAAGGCTCGCAAAGGTGGTACTGTCAGACTACAGTACAACGGTCAGCAAAAGACTGTAAAGCTCAAGGCTGGTCAGACGATGCCAGTAAAAACCTGGTGACATCAAGCAACTCCTGATACCATGCCTCACCAAAGCGGCGGATGAGCGGCTCACGCAGAAACTCGTAGAGCCGTATATCCTTCTCGTTACCTTTGGCGACAGCCATCTTACAGACCTCCCAGCGGTTGTAGTTCAATCCTACAAGCCCGTTGCCTAACTGTTTCTCACGAATGGGATACAACGAACAACTGATGGGCTTGCAGAAACGCGTCTTGCCACTCCTGAACGCCTTCTCCAAAGCGCAAAGGCAACAATCATGGATGGGTTGATGAGTGTCGAAATCCTCGATATCATCGTAATAGGTAAAAACACAATCCTTACCCCGGACAATGCTCGTGACAAGATCACCCTCCGAATCAGTGTAAGCTACTCCCTGCTTGTCTATGACAGCCTGGGCTGATGCGGAGAGGTCGCCCCATACGGCGTCCAGACAATCCTCTATCTCGGCTATCTCGTCGAGAGTTACGGGTGCTCCTGCATCTCCCTCTACGCAACACTGTCCCTTACAAGCATTGAGATCACAACAGAACTTCTCCGTCAGAATCTCTGACGAAAGCAACACGTCGCCAACTTGTATGATAGGAGGAAGGGGCTTTGTCATGTTTACGGTTTACAGTTTACAGTTTAGGGTTTACAGATGATTACCAGATGATTGGCGAGAGACCGTTCTGCTGCAGATAGGCATTGCAGCGGGAGAACTGGTGCTGACCGAACCAGCCGCCACGGTTGGCACTAAGGGGTGAGGGATGGACGGATTCAAGCACAAGGTTCTTTTGCTTGTCAATCATATAAGCCTTGCCACGGGCATAACCGCCCCAGAGCATATAGACGAGGTGTTCACGCTGTGTGGCCAGTGCCTGAATGGCGGCATCGGTGAACTTCTGCCAACCCAAGGTGGAGTGACTGTTTGCCTGATGAGCCCTCACGGTCAGTGAGGCGTTGAGCAGTAATACACCTTGTTCTGCCCAACGTGTCAGATTGCCTGAGGCAGGGATGGGTGTCCCGAGGTCTGCCTGAATCTCCTTGAAGATATTCTGTAAGGAGGGAGGGAACATCACCCCGTCCTGTACGGAGAAACTCAGCCCATGGGCCTGGCCTGGCTCATGATAGGGGTCCTGTCCGATAATCACCACCTTCACCTTGTCGAAAGGACAGAGGTTGAAGGCATTGAAAATCAGTTTGCCAGGAGGATAGCAGGTAGACTGCTGATACTCCTGGCGCACGACCTGTGTCAATTGTACAAAATAGGGCTTCTCAAACTCCTGTCCGAGATGAGCCTTCCACGAGGGTTCAATCTGTACGTTCATTCATTTCTTATTTCGCCTCGCCATCGCCGTAGATGTAGCCGAAGGCACCGCTGGTATAGTCAAAGATCTCCTCGTCACGGAAGAAACGCTTCAACTCTATCTGCGCGTTCGACGTAGAGTCGCTGGCATGTACGATGTTCTGCTGGTTGCTCATCGAGTAGTCGCCACGGATGGTGCCAGGGGCAGCCTCCCGGCCGTTGGTAGAGCCTGTCATGGTACGTACCACCTGCACGGCATCCACACCCTCAAGGGCAAGGGCCACTACTGGCGATGCCTGCATGGAGGCTGCCAGGGACGGGAAGAAGGGGCGGTCTACGAGATGGGCATAGTGCTCACGCAGGATCTCATCGGAGAGTTGCATCATCTTCATACCTGCTACTCGGAGTCCACGACGCTCGAAACGGTTCACAATCTCACCAATCAGTTGGCGCTGTACGCAACTGGGCTTTAGTAATACAAGGGTCTTTTCCATAATGATCATGTTTATATTAATCTGTAATCAAGTTCTCACCTGTCATGTCCGAAGGCTGCTCCAGGCCCATGATATGGAGGATAGAAGGAGCCACGTCGGCCAGACGACCGTCCTTGACGGTAGCCGAGTTGTTGTTCGTCACGTAGATGAACGGTACGGGGTTCAATGAGTGTGCGGTGTTTGGTGTTCCATCGGGGTTGATGGCGTTGTCGGCATTACCGTGATCGGCGATGATGATAGCCTCGTAGTCATTGGCCTTGGCAGCCTCGATGACTTCACGGACGCAGTTGTCGACGGCCCATACAGCCTTGGCGATGGCATTGTAGACACCTGTATGACCCACCATATCGCCATTGGCGAAGTTCACCACGATGAAGTCGTACTCCTGGGTATTGATGGCACCCACCAGTTTGTCTTTCACCTCGTAGGCACTCATCTCCGGCTTCAGGTCGTAGGTAGCCACCTTCGGCGAAGCCACAAGGATACGGTCCTCACCATCGTATGGAGCCTCACGGCCGCCATTGAAGAAGAAGGTGACGTGGGCATATTTCTCGGTCTCGGCAGTGTGGAGTTGCTTCAGGCCCTTCTTGCTCAGGTATTCGCCCAGGGTATCCTCCACGTTCTCCTTCGGGAAGAGGATGTGTACGCCCGTGAACTTGGCGTCATACGGTGTCATGCAGTAGTACTGCAGGTTGGGGATGGTGTGCATGCCCTGCTCCGGCATATCCTCCTGGGTCAGTGCGATGGTCATCTCCTTGGCGCGGTCGTTGCGGAAGTTGATGAAGATCACCACGTCGCCCTCCTCGATGCAGCCGTTGACAGAGGCATTGTGGATAGGCTTGATGAACTCGTCGGTGACGCCGTCGTCGTAGCTCTCCTGCATGGCCTGCACCATATCGGTGGCCTGCTTGCCCTTACCCTCGACGATCAGGTCGTAACCTTCCTTCACGCGCTCCCAGCGCTTGTCGCGGTCCATGGCGTAGAAGCGGCCCACGATTGAGGCGATGGCGGCATCGTTGTCAGCGCACACCTTGCTCACCTGCTCGATGAAGCCCTTACCAGAGTGGGGGTCGGTGTCACGGCCGTCCATATAGCAGTGCACAAACACCTGGTTCTTCAGCCCGTATGCCTTACCGATCTCAATGAGTTTGAAGAGGTGGTCGAGGCTTGAGTGCACACCACCGTCGGAGG
>CAMNPN010000101.1 GCA_946548085.1 uncultured Prevotella sp.
CTCGATGATGCCGCGGATGCGCTGCAGCTCCCGGTCGCTCATGCCGGCGGTGAGGCGGCGGATCAGGCGGCCGTAGCCCGCGTAGCGGTTGCGGTTGTACCACTGCACCTTCTTCGGTCTGTGGTTCTTTTTGCCCCAGGTGTCGCCATTCTTTTTCGCCCAGGCTGCCTGCTGCTTGCGACGGCGGCCCATTACCTCCATCGCGCGTCCGTAGGTCATGAATGAGATACTGAGCGTTTGGCTCCCGTCGGGATCCTTGCCCGTCTTGTAGTCGAGCGAGTCCAGCAGCTGGCCGCTGTCGATGTTGCGGTTCCTCTCCAGTGCCTCGGCGAAGCGGTCGATGAGCCACTCGCCGTGCTGCGACAGTTCCTCCTGTATAAACAGGTCAATCTCCTTAAACGTTGCTTCTTCCATGGAGGCAAAGGTACACAAAAAAAGCCGCCCCCGAAAGGACGGCCCGACGGTTAAGGATTGACAGGCCCGTCGCTTGCATCATCGTTGACGGGGGCTTCTCCCGTGTTGTCGGCCACGCCGGATGCCTTCTTGGCCTCCTGCACCTGCTCGCGCCAGTAGCGGTTCAGGGCCACCGTGCCGTACTTCGTGAGCTCGGCCTTGGTAAACTCACCCGTGGCCTGTGCGCAGAGGCGCAGCGCCTGGATGTTGTCGTTCTCGCCGCCCATGGAGAGGTTCACGTCGGCCAGCGTCGGCCAGCCGCCCTTGTTCTCGATGTGGGTGGAGAAGATGGCGAGGCCGTCGATCTTCACGGGCTGGCCCGACAGGTTCAGCTCGCGGATGCAGTTCACCATGTCCTTCAGGATACCGATGATCGTACCCTTCGAGAATGGGGTGTTGTGGTGTGACATGTGGTCGGCGAGTCCCTCCAGTGTGAGGGGGCTCTCGTTGTCGGCGTAGGCGTAGAGCTTGCCGAAGCCTTTCGAACCTTCGATCTGGTTCTTGTGGAGATAAACTTTTACTGACATAACATAAATAGGTTTTAATGAAACACAGTGCAAAGATAGCAACAGCACGGCGAAGCGCGCCCGCTTCCGTGCTGTTGCCTGCTGTTATAGATTGTTGGAGATGGTATTAGCCCATTGGCGCCCCGTCGTAGTCGTCGATCCATCGCCCGTCGTCGAGCCAGGCTGCGTGGTCGTCCCATACGCCGTGGGTGAGCACCCACTTGTGCTCCAGCGACTCGTCGCTCACGTGTATGGGGAAGAAGGTGCCCTTCCACTTTGGCTGGCGCCCCTCGGCGGTGATCACCTCCTCCGCATCGCGGCACACGAAGCGTTTGTTCCTGATGACGTACACCTGGCGCGGGTCGATCACGTTCGGGTCGTAGGTCTCGATGGTCACGGCGTGGCGGGTGTCCACCTCGTAGGCTCCCTGAAAGTAGCCCTCGTCGAGGTCCTGCAGGCGCAGCGAGCCGGCGAGGTCGCCCGGTGGCGTGAAGGCAGGCACCTGGTAGAGCTCTCCCTGTATCTGGGCATGGTAGGCGTCGGTGTAGGCGAGGTGAAAGTTCGGACGGCTCTCGTCTTTCTTGCAGAAGGCGCAGTAGAGGTCGATGGCTGAGCTGTCCTCAGGGGTGAATTCGCGTATCAGGTCCTCGAAGTCGGCTTCCTCCTCCTCGCCCTCGTCTTCCTCCGTCCCGCCGTCTTTCCACCAGGTGGCGTAGCCGTCGCTCGATCCGAGGTCTATCACCTCGTGATTGAACCGCTTCAGCCACATCATGGGGGCTGGCGTGATCTTGATGTCCAGCGTAGACTGGCTATCCTCGCGGTCAAGGTTGCGGAACTCGTCCACCTCCAGTATGAAGTAGTCGCTGTAGGTCTCCTCCGACTCCTGTCCACCGAAGGCTATCTTGTCCCAGCTGCGCGTGGCACGGATGTAGCAGCGCCCCGTCGAGGTGTCGCGGTAGATGGCCCTGTCCTTGGTGTCCTGAGCCGACTGCCTCATGGCCTCGATCACAGACGTCAGGTTGTCGTAGTCCTTATAGATGGCCGTGTTCCTCATATCCTCCGGCAGCTTCATCAGGTTGGCCCAGCGGTGGTCGGGCAGGTCGTAGCTCACGTCGCTCGTCGAGAACTCGGCCTCGCGGCCTTCTTCGTCCTGTACCTCCGTTTCGTAGGCATCCACCACGTTGCGTATGGTCAGCATCCTTGCCTCCTGGTAGTACTGGTTCTTCAGCAGCACGCTGCACGTCTTCTTCTGGTTGTCGGTCACGAACACGCAGCCCGTCAGCTTCTCCACCTCGGTCATGAAGTCCTTCACGGTCCATCCTGTCAGCATCTCGGCCAGGCTGGTGGTGTGGAGGGTGTTCACGATGAAGAGGTCCTTGAACTGTGTGTCGCGCAGCTGGTTCACGCCCTCCTCGCCCTTGTTGTAGCCCAGGGCCTTGATGATGGCGTCCACCAGCGTGCAGAGATAGGGCTGCGCCACAGGGTTCTCGTTCGCGTAGACGATCGACTCCCCCTGTCCGGCTCCTGCCCCGTAGCTGCTGCCGCTGCCTGCAGAGAGGTCGCGGGCGAACGAGTAGCGGTTTAGTATCTCCCCCGACTGCGTCCTGACCACGGGATAGCAGCAGTTTTCCTCCGTTGCCTCCCCCAGGTTGAGCTTCTCTATCTTCTGGTCCTGACCGATGAAGTAGTTCAGCTCTGACTCTCCGGAGACGATCTGGATGGTCACGGTATCCTCCGTCCAGCGGGTGATGATCTCCGTGCCCCTGGTGTACACGTGGCCGTCGGCTATCAGCGTGGCCGTGCGCCGCGTCTCCACCTGCTCGGTCTTGTTCAGTCGGTTCAGGAATTCGAACAGCTGGCAGTTCACGGGGTTGTCGAGGTTGAGCGTGCAGTCGTAGGTGTACTCTCCGCTCTTGGTGAAGAAGGAGTTTTCGCGCTTCACCGTCGTGGAGAAGTTCCTGGGCAGTACCGCCTCGATGCCGTTGATGATGAGTTGTGTCATACCGCCTTGTCCCTAAGTCTGTAGCTGACAGAGAGGCCGTTGAAGCCTCCGTATGTGTTGTATTCCCACTCGATGGTGAGCGGGCGCGAGTAGTCGATGTCGCCCTTGTCGCAGAAGCGGTTGAAGCCGTCGGCGTTGACGAGCAGGCCGACGATCGCGGTCATCAGCCGCTGCAGGGTTGCGTAGTGGTCGAACTCCCGCTCCGTGCCCTGGTAGTCGGCGGGCATCTTCTCCAGCACGTACAGGATGCAGTCGCCCTCGCTCTGCATCCAGCCGCTGGTGTTGCGCATGTCGGCCCCCGGTATGTTGCCGGCTATCACGATGCCTGCCTGGTCCTTCAGCAGGTTCACCAGCTGTGTCTCCGTGACCGCCAGCCTGACGGTGGCCTTCTCCTCGATGCCTGCCTGCTGCAGGGCGTAGTTCGTCAGCTCGGCGACGAACTGTCTGTAGTCGTTGATGGGTATCATAGTGTCATGTATGGGTTGGCCGTCTGGAAGGCTATCTCCACCTGTGAGGAGTGGAACTGCCTGCGCTGACGGGTGTAGTTGCTCTTGGTGATGATGATGTCTATCCACTTGCCCTGCCACCTGATCTGCGCCTTGCGCGAGGTGAGCAGGTCCTGCCAGGTGTCGAACTGGTCGTCGAACCTCATGCGCCCGCTGGCCAGCGTGTACTCCGTGGCCGACTTCACGCCGAAGCGCACCCTCCGTCCGTACATCACCGACACGTCATCCTGTGTCGTGGGCTTCTCGGTCATGTAGCGGGCCGTCAGGCTCTCGGGCATGTCATAGCGGTTCAGGAACCTCACGGTCACGAGGTCGCTGCACGGGGGCAGCAGCCGTCGCTCGATGTCGTCGGCCATACCGTCGTCGTTGCCTATATTGATATAGGTGCCACGGTCGTAGGCTGAGGGGAAGAGCTTCGCAGGGTCGCAGTCTATGGTGCTCACCGTCCCGCTGCTGCCTATGTGGGTGGTGGCGATCACGCGCCCCGGGGCGTTCAGGCGCACCAGCTTCGTGTCTATCACCGTCACCAGCAGCGGCTCTCCGGGGTAGCACACGCCGTCGGCTCCCGCTGCCAGCACCTCCTTGATGCCGTCGGGGTCGCGGGGGTTCTGCAGGCGCATGGCGCAGATGCTCTTGCGGAACTTGGTCTCGTTGTTGAAGCGGAACTCGAAGGTGTCGTCGGCATGGTCCTGGGTGCCTGTCGCCAGTTCGCCGTAGAGCGACTGCGCGATGACCTGCGCCAGTCCCGTGATGCGTATCTGGTTGTCGGCATCGTAGTTGTAGGTCTCGCTGAGTATGGTCCTGCCGCCCTTCAGCAGCTCGAAGGCCACGCTCTGCTCCGCGTCGCTGATCAGGATATCCTGCACGTCGGCTGCAAACTTCGAATGGTTGAGTGGGTCGCTGATGGTCATACGCGCATGAATTTGTTATGTGGATCGTTGTCGGGCATCTGGAGGTGGACGGCTGGCTCCGCGTCCATGTCTTCGTCGCGCAGGCGCTTCATCTCCTCCGTCCAGTAGTGCTGCTCACGGGAGAGGCGCTTCAGGTAGTCGTCGAGACGGTCGAGGGCTGCTGCCTCCTTGCGGTTGCCGCCGCCGTCGCTCTCGAATATCTTCATCAGGCCGTAGGGCAGTGTCTGGAGCGAGGTGCGGCGTCCCATCAGGGCGATGGCACCCAGGCCGACGGCCATCTGTGCGGCGTGCTGGATGTCCTCCGAGGCATCGCCGATCTGACTGAATCCTTCGCCGTATGCCTTGGCGACGAAGTGCTGACTCTCACTGAGGTAGGGCATCAGTCGCAGGTAGAGCCAGGGCGAGGGGTCGAGTCCTGTCAGGTAGGCGAGTGAGTCGGCATCCTTCACGATGAGTGCGTCCATGCGCTTCCAGATGTCGGTGACGATGAAGCGCGGGTCAGGCTCCAGTGCCCTTATCAGTCGGTCGAGGGCGCGGTAGTATTCCTCCAGATGGGCACGGTCGTCGCGGGCCAGCTGCCACTCGAAGGGACGTGCCTCGTTCTCCTTGTCAATCTTCACCTTGCGGCCTGCGTTCTCGTGTGAGATGTCGTTCAGACGGTAGAAGCGCATCGTGGCCATGTAGGCTACTGCCTGCTGACAGGCATAAACGGCACGGCTATTGCTGATCTTGAGCGTGTCACCCTCCACACGGCCTATAATGCCGTAGGGCGAGTAGCCTCCTATCTTCAGGGTGTCTCCTTCGACAACGAACTCCTTGTCGCCAATCTTCAGCACCTTGCCGTCTTCGGTGGTGAAGCTGATGGTGACTTCCTGGTTCTGGGATTCCTCTGCCAGACTCTCCATCACCTTGCGCCCGATAATGTCGGCTATCTCATCCTCCACTGCCATCAGCGTCGAGCGGATCTTCTCGAAATCGTTGTTGGCATAGTACGAACCTGTCAGGTTGCGTATCTGTTCTGCTGATTTGATGATCATATTCTTACCTTTTTACTTTTTTACCTTTTTCAGCTTCTGAAGCGTATAGTAGTCCTGCAGCAGCTTCTGCATGACGGTGAGCAGCGGCGTGCGATCGACGTCGCGAGCGGTACCGAAGACGTGGGTCTCGGCCAGCGTGTGACAGATCTGTGCCATCGTGCCGCTGTTGCCCTCCGTTTTTGCCACGCCCTCGCGCTTCTCGAAGATCGGGGCAAAGCAGATCTCCTCTCCCTCGATGATGAAGGTCTCGGTGGTCAGTGCCTCGCAGAAGTAGGCAAACCAGGCATAGATGCCCCACAGCTGCCAGGGCTTCATCTGCTGTCCGCGCTTCATTTTGTCGTCGAGCGAGTCCCAGTCGTATGGCTGCCGCTCCGTGCGCCCGCCGTCGGTGGCCTCAGGACGGTAGAGCAGTCCGGCCAGTGCACAGAGTGCCTTCGTGCGGTACTCTATCATGTCGGCCTCGGTCTCGCCTGCGGGACTCTCGTAGGCCTTCAGGTGTTGCAGGGCCTGACGGAACTCACCGAACGTGAGGTCGTAGCCGTGCGACGCGGGACCTCTGAGCTTCACGGCTGTCTTGCCCCTGCCGATGGTCACGGCGGGCATCTTGTTCTCCGTCGAGCGGTACACGAGCGAGAGCATGCCCCCGTCTTCACTCCAGAGCCAGGTGAGCGACTGTGCCAGGTCGGCCACGAGCTTCAGCCACTGGGGATTGTTCAGCTGCTGGCGCACGCCCCTGTCCTTGAGCAGTGCCCGTGCCGACTCTATCCTGACATCATCGACGGTCCACTGGTGGTCGGTCGATGCCACGATGTGCCGTATCTTCAGCAGCTCCTGCCAGTCCTCCGGCGTCAGCTCGTCCCAGTCCTCTGGCAGTGTGATATATCTGTTTCTTTTCATTGCTGATTGGTCATTCTGTCTCCTGCAGAGACGTTGTCTTCCTTCTGTATGGTCTTGTGGTAGAAACCCAGCCAGAGGTCGCGCTTCTGGGGGAAGTTGATGTGCAGCGCGTCGTTGAGTGCCTCCAGGCTGATCTCCTCGGCGATGCGGGTGTCGGCACCGTAGAAGATCTTCAGCGCGTAGAGCATCTGGCTTCCGGAGTCGCTCTTGCCGTCGATGATGATGTTCGACAGGGCGGGAGAGAGGCCCATCGCGCTTGTGGTGGCCGAGTCGGCCATCTTGGCGATATCCTTCTGCGCGGCGATATACTTGTCGAGGTTCAGCTCGATAGGTTCGATCTTCCACGACTGCTCGTGCCCCTGGTCGTCCACGAAATCGACGCAGGTGAAGAACTTGCCCGCATTCTGTTTGCCTGCCATCACGTCGGCTATCTGACGGGTGATCTGGTCGCGCAGCTTGTCGAGCTGCTGACTGACCTTGGCGTCGGTCCAGTCCGGATGATCATCCAGGATAGCGTTGCGCTTCTCGTCCCAGTAGGCCGACGGCTCATGCACGATGTAGGCGGCGGCAATCACGTTGTCGTTCAGTGCCCGCACGATCTCGGGGATATCGTTGGCATCCTGCATCCAGGGGATGGAGCCGTGAAAGGAGGATATCGCATAGAGATTGCGGCCGAAGCTCCGCATGGAGTGGTAGCCGATGGCGGCCTCGTGGTCGGCGGCGTGCCACTTGTCGAATACGGGATAGACCTCCAGCTGGCGCCAGCGTTCCATGTCGCCATAGAGTATCTGGGTGATCTCCTCCAGATGGGGCGTGCGCCTGGTGTCGGGCCACACCAGCCGACAGTCGGCTGAGGGCAGGCACTGCAGGCTGTGGATCCATGGCTTGCCTATCCTGACACTCTTGGCACAGAGGTAGCGGGTGAAGTGGCCGCTCAGGTGGACGTACTCCGTCAGGGCCTCACGCACATAGCGCTGGTAGTCCCAGCTGTTGAGCCAGCCCCACACCTCGCGGTCGTCGGTCCACTCCTGCTGGATCTCGTTCTCTATCACCTTTGTGCGGTACATGCCGATGCCCTGGCCGTAGATCAGCCCCACCTTACGTGCCAGTATGCCGGGACCGATATTGTTCTTCTCCAGCAGGTCGCGCACCATCCGGGGCATCTGGTCGTCAGGGCCCCAGGGCACGATGCTCACGCCGCCCACCGACTGCGGATCCTTGTCCCATGAGCGGCCTCCGAGGTCGAAGAAGGTGCTCATGCTCTGCTCCCAGGAGCGCGAGGCCATAGCGATGGCATAGGTGCCCACTGCCGTGTCGACCATGGAGAAGCGTCCGGCACGGTCGACGATCTTTCCTTTCTTTATCATCTCTTTGCTCATAACTGAGGGCAAAGATATATATTATAAGGTACGGGACAAAGGACACGCTGCCCTGCCGAAGGGGGCTTGGGTCACATTTCCGAGGGATTTGCGGACTTGCGGTCGCAACTCGAGATCGGAGCGGGCCGCGCCGAATCGTGCGATATTCAAGGCTGATTTTTATTTTCACACCCGAAAATCGCCTGTTTATGGGTGTTTTCGAAGATTGGCCGTTAAAAAATGGGGTGAAAAATGTCGTTTTTCGGAGAAAATATGGATAAAAAACAGCAAAAAAATTACCATATCGGGGTTGATATGGTAAGAAAACGGCCTTTTTTTACTCATTTTGGGTCGATCATGGCCTTTTTGCCGAAACTCTGCCAGATGTTCACCCACTGGCGGCGCATGATCAGGTATTTCAGGGCATCAGTCAGGTTGGTCGATTCCTGGGGCAGACGGTGGGTGGCGAGCTTGTCGCCTTTCTTCTGCTTGCGGATGTCCTTGCGGCCCGTGCGCTTGTCTTCGGCCACGGTGATGGGCGTGTTCTCCATCTCCGCCTTCAGGTTCGGACAGTTCTGCGCGTCGATGAGCAGGATGAAGAGCTGTGTCTTCAACTGGCGGGCGAAGAGGGCGGAGAAGAAGGCGTATTCCGTGTGGGAGTAGATATCGCCCTGTCCGAGACTCATCAACTGGACGCGCCAGCCTGTGGGCCGTCCGTCGCCATACCGCTCGATGGCGGCCTTGATGCGCTGCATCATCGAGGTGCCCACGCGGCGGTAGTTGTTCATTGCGCGGTCGTAGTACAGGCGCAGCAGCTTCGTCTTGTGGGGCTTGAAGTAGTCGAGGAACTTGTCGGCCAGCTGCCGCTCGTTCTCCGGGGGCAGGGTGTAGATTTCCTTCAGCACGCGGTACTCCCGTCCCCGCTGCTGGCCGAACACCATCGACTTCATGTTGCC
>CAMNPN010000102.1 GCA_946548085.1 uncultured Prevotella sp.
TATATATAATTAATATTTAATAACCAAAGAGAGAGAATTTATGAAACAAAGACTAACAATGTTTATGATCAGCCTCTTCCTGTTTGCAGGGAGTGCGCTGGCACAGACAAAGGTGTCCGGTACTGTACTCTCACAGGAAGACGGCCAGCCGATTATCGGCGCCGCCGTCAAGGTGGATGGTACGAGCACTGGTATGTTGACAGACGTTAATGGTCGCTTCTCGCTGACTCTGCCAGAGGGCAAGAACCAGATCACGGTTTCCTATCTCGGCTATGAGAGTAAGACAATGACGGCCAAGAACGGCATGCGTGTATTCTTGAAGAGCGACGCCACGGCCCTCGACGAGGTGGTTGTGACCGCCATGGGTATCTCACGTCAGCAGAAGACGCTGGGTTACTCGGCACAGACACTCGACAACGAGGAACTGACAACAGGTAAGTTGACCGATGTGACGAGCGCATTGGCCGGTAAAGTGGCTGGTGTTCAGATCAACACCACATCGAGCGACCCGGGTCAGGCCAACTCAGTGATTATCCGCGGTATCAGTTCAATTAACGGTAACAACCAGCCACTCTACGTTGTGGACGGTGTGCCCCTCCAGCAGACCACGTTCTCTGGTTCGCAGAAGGAGCAGGATCAGTTCGCTAACGCAGTCGGTGGTATCTCGAACGTTAACCCGAATGATATCGAGAACATGACCGTGCTGAAAGGTGCTGCCGCTACCGCTATCTATGGTAGCCGCGCTGCTAACGGTGTCATCATCATCACCACGAAGAGTGGTAAGAAGAATGGCGAAAAGAACTACCAGATCAGTTACGACGGTAGTGTCTCTTGGCGTCAGGTGAGCACCCTGCCTAAGTTCCAGAATAAGTTCGGACAAGGCTGGAATGGTGCACAGACCTTTATTGAGAACGGTTCTTGGGGTCCAGAACTGGATGGAAGTATGCAGGTGTATGGTCCTATCTGGAACCACCAGCAGTTGATTCATAAGTATGAGGCCGTCGAGGATAACATCAAGGACTTCTTCGAGAGCGGCGTAAGCACCAATCATAGTGTATCACTCAATGGTATCAGCAACGACCAGAAGATGACCTACTATCTGAGTTACTCCTACACTTCAGACAACGGTATCATTCCTGGCGACAAGGACACCTATAAGCGTAACACTATCGCCTATCGCGGCAGTTATCAGGCTACCGACTGGTTCAAACTCTCTGGTAACATGAACTTCACCAAGAGTGAGACCAATACAGTGGCCGCCTATCAGGGTACTTCGTTCATCGATGGTATCTATGAGTTCCCGCGCGACATCAGCCTTGTTGACCGTAAGAACCTCAATACGGCCTTTGATACTCCTGAGGCTTGGTATACTCCTTACGGTATCACCAACCCTTACTGGGCTATCGAGAACAACTACAACCACAATGATTCCAAGCAGGTGTTCGGTAAGATCCAGGCAGACATCAACCCGATCAAGCAACTGACCCTGACCTATCGTTTTGGTTTCGACTATACTGATTATGACCACAAACTGGGCTTCCCGCAGATTCAACTCGACGATGCTCTCATCAACGAGGACTACGGTTATGCTCCCTCAAACATGAACCAGTCTGGTTACGTAGCAAACACCTACTACCGTAAGTATGAGTTGAACCACGACTTCCTGGTAAACTTCGCTGACAAGTATCTGGATAACAAACTCGACGTGAACGTAAATGTCGGTCTGAACATCAACGAGCGTGCAAACAACTACATGGACGGTCAGACAGACGAACTGACATTCTACTCTGGTTTCTGGAAACTGAGCAATGGTGCTACCAAGACCACACTGGAGGAGTATGAGAGCAAGCGCCGCCTTGTGGGTCTCTTTGCCGACCTCTCTATCGGTTGGGACGAGATGCTCTATCTTGGCTTCACCGCACGTAACGACTGGTCTTCAACCCTGCCGTTGGAGAAGAACAGTTACTTCTATCCTGGTGTAACCCTGAGTTGGATCTTCAGCAGACTGATTCCGAAGAACGACATTCTGACCTTCGGTAAGTTCCGTGCCGCTTACGGTAAGACCGGTAACGACGCAAATGTTTACCTGACCTATCCGAACTTCGTACAGGCTTACTCCAATGGTTATTATGGAAGTGACTTGACCAAGTTCCCCCACAATGGTGTGAACGCTTTCCAGGCATCATCTACTATCGGTAGTAACACACTGAAGCCTGAGATGACGACTGAGATTGAGTTCGGTGTGAACCTCGCCTTCTTCAACAATCGTATCAATGTAGACTTCTCTTGGTACAACCGTACAACTGACGACCAGATCTTCACACTGCCCGTTGATCCTTCTACCGGTTACTACTACATGGTGACCAACTTCGGTAAGGTTCGCAACCGCGGTATTGAGTTGCTCGTCAACACCGTACCCGTTCAGACCAAGGACTTCCGTTGGGAGTTAGGTTTCAACTTCTCAAAGAACAACAACAAGGTTGTCTCCATGCCAGAGAGCCTCGACGGCGGTATGGTTAACCTGAACTCGTTCTCTGCAGGCAATGACGCAGTCTATATGCGTGCCGTTGAAGGCCTGCCGATGGGTGAACTCTTCACCTATCTGCCCCAGTACACTGCTGATGGCAAACTGATTGTTGACGGAAACGGTCAGCCGCTCCTCTCGACAGAAGTTCAGGACACTGGTAAGAACGTGAATGCCGACTGGACTGGTGGTATCACCACATCACTCTGGTATAAGGGCATTACACTGAGTGCTGCTCTTGATATCCGTAAGGGTGGTTACATGTTCTCTCGTACGAAGAACCTGATGCAGTTCACCGGTAACGGTGAGGCTACTATTTACAACCAGCGTCGTCCGTTCGTTATTCCCAACTCTGTCTATGAGGACGGTACAGAGAACACGACACCTATCTATATGGGTGATGGCAGTTACCAGAACTGGTTCAACAACTTTGGTGCCAACGAGGGTGGCGAGTTCTACCTGATCGATCGTTCATACGTGAAACTGCGTAACATCACACTGGGTTATCAGTTGCCGAAGTCTATCGTCAGCAAACTCTACCTGAGTGATATCACAGTGTCATTGTTCTGCAACAACGTATTCACCTGGACCCACAAGGGTAACCGCTACATTGATCCTGAGACCAGTTCTTACGGTAATGACCTGAGAGGTATGTTCGGTGAACTCTACAGCAACCCTGCTTGCCGTAGCTTCGGTTTCAATGTAGGTCTTAAATTTTAATTAAAGGAGGACAGAACATTATGAAGAAATTAGCAATTATATCAACATTTATCCTGGGTCTTGCCGCCACATCGTGCGACAGTTATCTGGATATCAACGAGAGCCCGAACTCTCCTAAGGAGGGCGATCTGAATGCCTCCATCGTGATGCCTGGTGCAGAAATGAACCTCGTAGGCACCTATGGTGACTACATGCGCATCACGGGCGGATATTATGCACAGTACTATACCCAGTCGTTTGGTACAAGCAACTATCTGGACTATAGTCAGTTCCAGCAGAGCGCCACTCGCTCGAGCAGTTCCTATGCCCAGTTGAATAACCGTGCACTGAAGAGCATGCAACTGGTCAGAGATATTGCTACAAATAATGAGAATTGGGGTGACTATCTGGCAGCAACCGTGCTTCGTGCTTTCACCTATCAGGTGCTGGTTGACTGCTATGGAGAGGTGCCTTACACTGAAGCCCTCGACCCGTCGAATCCTACTCCTCACTATGATGACGGACAGACCATTTATGATGGTATCATCGCAGAACTTGACGATGCTCTGAGCAAAGTCAAGGCTTCTGACCCTGTCTGCACCAACTTCCTCTTCCCCGGACAGAACGCTGGTCCATGGATTGAGTTTGCAAACGCACTGAAACTGAGGATCCTCTCTCGTGAGAGCGGTGTGAAAAATGTGGATGCACAGATTGGTGCCATCATCTCTTCTGGCAATCTGCCCACAAGCGATATCGCCTATGAAGGATGCTGGACAAGTGAGGCTGGTCATATCAGCCCGTTCTATGCCGAGGAGTTTGCTACCAACTGGGGTTCTACTCAGATTAACTGTGTAGCCAACATTGCCATCATCGGTTCTATGCAGGTGAAGGATAGCGAGGGTGCCGTCGTTTACGAGGATCCCCGTCTGCCCGCTTTCTTCGAGAAGAACGGTTCTGGTAACTACACCGGTGGTATCTCTGGTTCCAACTTCTCTACATCATCATCTTACAAGTCTGCTTACTGGTGCCGTCCTGTTGCCAAGTTTGACATGCCGGTCTACATGATTACCGTAGCCGAGACAGAGTTCTTCATTGCTGAGTACTATGCCCGCACTGGCAATGCTGCCGAGGCTGAGGCACACTACAACGCTGCTGTTGAGGCATCATTCGCTACGGCTGGTGTCGATGGAGCAGAAGGTTTCGTAGCCCAGTGGCCTTACGATCAGAGCAACTACAAGAAGTCTATCGGTATTGCCAAGTGGATTGCACTGGCTGGTGTAAACACTTTCGAGGGCTACTGCGAGTTGCGCCGTCTGGACTATCCTGCTTTTGGCAGTGTAAAGGGTTCGGATATGTATAATGAGACCGATGATTCCTCTTATGCACCTGGTAAGTATGTTGCAGGTACGCTCTATACTCCTATCAAGTGCTACGGCCCTGTAGGTGAAGGTCATCTTCTGGAGCGCTGGCCGTATGCAGAGAGTTCTTCTGCACGTAACAGCAATGCACCTGAATTCCCTGGCTACACCACTCCTGTATTCTGGGGTAAGTAATCAGCAAGTCTAAAACGAAAAAAAGTAAAGACAATGAAAAAGAACATTTTATATACAATGCTATTCGCCCTCGTCGCACTTGTGATGACAAGTTGTGGTGACAAGAAGTCTGAGGGCCTTTCGCGCTTCACCTACTATCCCACCATGGACCTGAAGGGTGAGTCTTATATGGTGTGGGATAAGGGTACGCCATTTGTAGACCCTGGTTATACGTCTGAGTTGAATGGTGAGGACGTGACTGGTCAGGTAACTGTTTCTGGTAATGTAGACGTCAATACGAGTGGTATCTATACCCTCACTTATACCTCTACCAAGAACTCTGACGGTTTCGATGCATCTGCCTCCCGTACGGTTGTGGTGCTCGATCCTAATAGCGCTATCGAAGGCTTCTATCTCAATCAGGCTAGCAGTAACCGTAATGGTACTGCCTTTGGTAGGGATTTCGAGGTGCTCGTTATCGACAATGGTGATGGTACCATCACTACCGATGATGTCTTAGGTGGTTGGTACTGCCAGCGCGCTGGCTATGGTACTAGGTATGCTATGACGGCTACCATTGGTGTAAATGATGACGGTACTTTGGAACTCGTTGACAGTTATGTTCCCGGCTGGGGAGACGGCCTCGACTCTTTCGAAGGTGTCTGGGATGCTGAAAATGGTATCATAAACTTCGTATGTGTCTACGCAGGATCACTGCAGTTCACTGAAACATGGGTTAAAGAATAATTAGGATTATGAAGAAAGTTTTATATTTAGCAGCACTGCTCCTCTGCATGGCATTCACTGCTTGCGAGAAAGAGGAGATTGGCGGAACATCTGCCGAAAGCCTTGCCGGTGAGTGGTACGTTTATGGTAATATTGTGGACAATGGCCAGGTCGTTGAGGATCCTTACGGCATTGGACGTTTTACCATCATGACCTACAGCACAGCAGCCAATACGGCTAATGAGATCTGGATAGATGATGTAAGTAATTTCTGGAACTTCAAGATCAAGGCTACAGCAGATGCTAACGGCCTGACCTTCAGTGCCTCGTCTGCAAGCAATCAGCGTGGTGATGAGATTACCGTTAACGTGACTAATGGTAAGATCATCAAGAATGGTGGCAAGCAGAATAACGGTTCTCCTGCTGATTATATCACGATGGACGTTGAGTTCAGTGATAACCCTGGTACGATCTTTCGTCTGGAGGGCATACGTTACTCAGGTCTTGTAGAGAACGACTAAGATAAGTCTTAGATAATTAACTATGCGAAGGGAGGCAGTCGAACTTGACTGCCTCCCTTCTATAATTGCTGTTGAACGATTGCACCAATAATTATCGTATGGCCTTTTTAGTGGTGCCGTCAGGATGTCGCATGATATAGATGCCGTGGCGAGTGGGTTCGGACTGTAGTTGGTGTCCTTGCAGGTCGTACCATTCACCGTGATTATCCGCTGTCTTCTCAAGGGCCATGATGGCTGTCGGAACCTGGTCTGCCTCTATCAGCGAGATGCCATAATGATCATGATCTTCGTTAGGACGGTTGCGATTCCACTTCTCTTGGTCGTAGTCTATATACCAGTACAGTGTCTTTTCGTTGACGGCCTCTTCTGTCGTATCATCGGTAAAGCACGGCAGGAACTTATCCCATGAATTCTTCGCCCGCTTCTCTATCATATAATAATTGGTAGAGCCTTCGAACGGCCTGATGATATAGGCATCCGGAGAAAGGGTGAGGGGCTCCATCTCACCCACTTCAGACAGGCTCTTGACGGGTTTCGGCTCTATCCAGCCACAGAAATAGCGCTCGAAGGCAGAGTAGCCGGCAGGATACCAACTGTTGCCGTTGTAGTTGCCGGCATCCATAATGTCGTAGCCCCATACAACGCTCTCGCCAGTTGCCGCATCATAGACATCTGGAAGTCCCAGGCAATGGCTGAACTCATGGCAGATGGTGCCGATGCCCATGGTCTTATCGTCTCTATTCAACTCATTGCCGCAGGCGTAGGTGTCGATGGTCATATCCTGCAGGGTCAGTGCGCCGTTTGCCCAGTTGCTTAACGCCGACTCGTGGGGCCAGATGAGGTCAGGATTATTGTAATCGGCCTCACCGTGGCCGGCATAGACCACATAGACCTGGTCTACCTCACCGTCGCCGTTCCAGTCGTAATCCTTGAAGTTCACCTCTTTGTCGGCAGCCTGACAGGCTTCAACAATCAGTTCCTGTGGCTTCTGGTCGAAGTCGCCGTTCGCATAGGTGACGTTCCGCCCGTAGTAGGCATACTTGTTCTTGGCCTTATAAGGGCCACATACATCGAACACAAGATTGAACTGACCGTAACTCTGCTGGCGGAAGTAGTCGCCGACACTGCCGCTGACAAGCACGCCATTCAGGACCTTAAGACCTTCTTTGTTGGCGATATCATTCCATAAATCGTGGACGTCGAAGGTCTTACCGTTCTTGTTCATATTGTTGAACTTGGTGTCCTGGAACTCCATGAGGATAATCAAGCCTCTTTTCTCGCCTGTATAGGTCTTAGGATTGCCTACCACGGCACGTGTGCTGGCGCGAGTCTGTTTCTCGGGATACGGGATGAAGCGGTTGACGCACTTGGTGCGCTGGGCCTGACCTGCTGTGACGAAGGACAGCAGCAGAAGTGAAAATAGTGATTTTCTCATAAGATTATCGTTTTTTTTTATTGTAATATGCTTGCCTTGACTATCATTGGCGATTGCAAAGATACGATGTTTTTCTGGAATGTCCAAATAATTGCCTGGAAATTCACGGGAGTGCATGGTGTTATACCGTATGCCGTAGACGTATCCTTTACCGTTGTTCCGATGTCTTATATAGGTTGTGCTGAAGCCTTGCACGAGTCGTTCCGATGCCTTCTATACCCCTATAGGAGGCATCCCTTCCTGTCGTGCAAAGCGTCTCTTACGCTGTTGGAAGGCATTGGTATAAACGGTCACAGCTGTGACCGTGACCGTTTTCAGGAAATAGTTGGTGGCCTGGCTTGGTGGTCTGCGTGAAAAATATTACCTTTGCAGGCAGAATCGACGGAATGATGAAGAAAATCGGCTTGTTTATGTCGCTGGGCATCGTGCTTCTGCTCGTGGGCTGTATCGCCGACGAGGTAGGAGGGGTGTATCTGGTGACAGAGCAGGTAGACGACCTGCCTTCGGCTCAAGGTCATGGCGCGGAGGTGTTCTTCCAGGCCGGCGGCTCGTGGAAGGCTACGTCGTCGGCATCGTGGCTCGAGGTTGATCCCAGCGAGGGGCAGGGCGGACGTAACGGCATCACGGTGCATACCGTGGAGTCGAACCATACCCGTGATCGTCGGAAGGCGACGGTGACCATCGAGTCGGGTGGCAAGCAGCAACAACTGACGGTGTGGCAGCGCAATGAATATGCACTCTTCAATCCGAAAGTGTACACCATAGGTGCCGAGGGTGGCGAGGTGGAGATGGCGTTCTCGTCGAACGTGTCGAAAGACAGCCTGCTGATCTCGTATATCCCTATGGACTGGATTGGCTTTGAGGGTGACAGTTTGCGGACACCGGCTACACGGGCTTCTGAGTGGAACGGACGGGTCAGGAAACTGGTTGTACAGCCTAACCTGCAGCCGACAGAACGCTCGGCCTACTTCCTGCTTGTGATGTATGGTGAACAGCGACGCACACTCTATCAGGTGCTCGACACGGCCTGGGTGCATCAGCAGGCGATGTCGCAGCCATGAATGCCCCGGTCGTAGACACAGGCAATGCCGTCGCGGTCAGCGCTTCGACTGGAAGAACGCCTGCATGAGCTGGCGGCACTCGGCTTCGAGCACACCGCCTACGACCTCGGCCTTCGGATGCATGGCCTGTGGGGCATAGGTGCGGAATCCCCGCTTGTCGTCGGCCGCACCATAGACAATGCGTGGAATCTGTGCCCAGCCGATGGCGCCGGCACACATCGTGCAAGGCTCGACGGTGACGTAAAGAGTGCAGTCGGTGAGGTATTTCCCGCCAAGGGCATTGGCCGCAGCGGTGATGGCCTGCATCTCGGCGTGGGCGGTCACGTCACAGAGCGTCTCCGTAAGGTTATGGGCACGGGAGAGGATGCGGTCCTTGCACACGACGATGGCTCCGATGGGAATCTCGCCTGCATCATAGGCTGCCTGCGCCTCGTCGAGGGCACGCTGCATGTAGAATTCATCTTTCTTCTGTTGATCTTCCATGCTGCAAAGGTAGTGCTTTTTTTAGGCAAAAGAACAAATAAAAGACATATTAACATACGAACAAATGAAATAAAGGTATTAAATAGTAAAATATGTCTGAAAATAATTGTATCTTTGCGGGCAGATTATGGAATATGAAATCATTCATATCGACGAGACAGACTCTACCAACGGCTGGTTGCGGAGAAACCTGGTAACGGACGGGCACAAGCAGCTTATTGTGATGGCCGACTTCCAGACGGCGGGAAAAGGTTGTGGCAGCAATTCGTGGGAAAGCGAAAGAGGGAAAAACCTGACGTTCAGCGTGCTGTTGCATCCGACAGAGATCAAAGCAAACTGGCAGTTCCGCATCTCAGAGGCTGTATCAGTGGCGCTCTGTGAGACGCTTGAGCATTACTTCTATCCACCCAGCACGGCCAACAGCTCTCCTCGCATAGGGCAGTTGTCCATCAAGTGGCCTAACGACATCTATGTGGACGACCGTAAGATTTGCGGCATACTGATAGAGAACCGTCTGCAGGGCAGCACGATCACTGACTGCATCGTGGGTATCGGGCTGAATGTGAATCAGACGATGTTCTATAGCGATGCACCCAACCCTGTCTCGATGGCACAGATCTTAGGGTACGAGACGGATCGCGACGAGTTGCTGAAGGACTTCTTGAAAGTCTTGCCGGAGGCGCTGAAACGTGAGCCTGAGGTTCTGGTCAGCGACTATCATAGCCGTCTTTACCGTCGGGAAGGTATGCATCGCTTCTGCGACGATAAAGGAACGTTCGAGGCGAAGGTGCTGAATGTGCTCGACGATGGTCGGCTGGTGTTGCTCGACGCTGACGGCAGGGCGAGGATATACGCTTTTAAAGAGGTGGGCTTTTGTCTATAGTTCATAGTTTAGGGCTTATTGTTTATAGTTTATAGTTTAGGGTTTACAGATGATTACTTTAAATATTATAATATATGGCAAGATTTAAGAGAATTCTTTTGAAACTGTCGGGCGAGAGCCTGATGGGAAAGCAGGGCTACGGCATCGACCCTGAGCGACTGAGTGACTATGCCAGGCAGATTAAGGAAGTGGCAGAGATGGGTGTCGAGATTGGCATCGTGATTGGCGGCGGTAACATTTTCCGTGGCCTGAGTGGTTCGCAGAAAGGTTTCGACCGTGTGAAGGGTGACCAGATGGGCATGTGCGCTACGGTGATCAACTCGCTGGCACTGTCGTCGGCCTTAGGAGCCGTGGGTGTGAAGAACAAGGTGCTGACGGCCATCCGCATGGAACCTATCGGTGAGTTTTACACGAAGTGGAAGGCCATCGAGGCGATGGAGCAGGGCTATGTGTGCATCTTCTCGGCTGGTACGGGCTCGCCCTATTTCACTACTGACACAGGTTCGTCGTTGCGCGGTATCGAGATTGAGGCCGACGTGATGCTAAAAGGAACACGTGTGGATGGCGTCTATACTGCCGACCCGGAGAAGGATCCGACGGCTACAAAGTTTGATGAGATCACCTACAAGGAGGTGCTGGCACGGGGATTGAAGGTAATGGACCTCACGGCTATCTGCATGTGTCAGGACAACAACCTGCCCATCTATGTGTTCAATATGGATGTGGTCGGCAACCTGAAGAAAGTGATGGATGGAGAACCCATCGGCACACTGGTGCATCCTTAAGGAGCCACTGATTACACAGATTCTCACAGATAAAGAGATTCACACAGATTAGGAGATTCTCACAGAAATAAGTCCACATCGGAAAAAATTCTGTGAGAATCATTTCTTCTGTGAGAATCTGTGTAATCTGTGGCTGAAAACTTGAGGTTAGACTTCCTCGAACTCGACGTATTCGCCGTCGTTGTGGTCAAAAATCTTGCGCTTGTCTTCTTGATCACGGCCGTCGATAATCGTTACACCACTGCTCGTAGTCGTTTTACGGGCAGTGTTTTTCTTTTCAGCCTGTTGTTGGGACTGCTGCTGTTGACTGCCCTTGAAGTAATCGTCGTCGAAGGGATTCTCACGCCTGGCCTGTTCCATCTGCTCATACTGAGCTTGGGTGCGGCTCTGTCGTCGCCCGCTGCCACCCTTACTGCTCTTGAAGTAGTCGTCGTTGAAGGGCCTTCTCTCCTTCTGCTCTTTTTGTTTCTGGTTGCGGTAGTAGTTGTCTTCTGCCTCCTGGCGCAGTTTCTTTACGCTACGGTAGGTGAAGTTGATGATGAGCATGACGATGATGGCAATGGCGATGAGGGCGAAAATGATGGCGCCAAACACGAGCTTAATCATGTTAAACAGACTTTTTAGTGAGATTGTTTGCTGCAGCTGACAAGATGACGTACCAGGCAATGATGACTGCCAGGCCGATAATGCCTAATAATAATAAAATAGGTACGCACGAGAGGATGAAAACGTATTTGATCTCGTTGCCTTTCCAGCCCCAGTGCTTGAACTTCAGGGCGAACATCGGAATCTCGGCAATGAGCAGATAGCTGCTGATGAAGACTCCCGCCAGGACCACCCACTCGAGTCCTTCAAAGGTGTAGCCGCTCTGATCGAGTCCGACGATGAGCGAGCCCCAGAAAAGGGCGTTGGCAGGTGTGGGCAGTCCGATAAATCCCAGAGCCTGGCGCTCGTCAAGATTAAATTTCGCCAGTCGGAGTGCAGAGAATGCTGCCATCACGAATGCCATGAATGGTATGAAGATAATGTGGATGTGGAAAGAGCTGAGGTAACTGAAGATGATAGCAGAGGGTGCGAAACCGAAGGTGATGTCGTCGGCCAGAGAGTCGAGCTCCTTGCCAATGGGCGACGACACGTGCAGCAGTCTGGCCACCATGCCATCGAAGAAGTCGAACACGGCTCCAACGACGATGAAGAGCAATGCCAACTGATAGTCACTCAAGAAAGCGTAATAGGTGGCAATGCAGCCTGATATCAAGTTGCAGCACGTGATGGTGTTGGGTATATGCTTCTTCATCTCAGTTTTGCAATAACGGTCTGGTCGCCTATCGTTGGCTGTTCCATACGGCAGCATACTTCTGTGCCGATGGGCAGGAACACGTCGACACGCGAGCCAAGTTTGATAAAGCCCATGTGCTCGTCGATATAGCACTCCTCGCCCTCCTTGGCATAGGTGACAATACGACGGGCCATCGCTCCTGCAATCTGGCGCACGAGGATATCCTCGCCTTGCGGGGTGGTGATCATGACGTCGGCATGCTCGTTCTCTTCACTGGCTTTAGGAAGCCAGGCTTTATGGTAGTTGCCGTTCTGGTGGTGCACGAACTTCACCTTTCCATCTACGGGGAACCAGTTGGCATGCACGTTCAACGGACTCATGAAGATGGAGATCATCAGTCGCTTGTCGTGGAAATACTCATTCTCCTCAATCTCCTCGATGACCACGATGCGCCCATCGGCAGGAGCCACGACGAGATGCGTCGTGTCGCCATTGAAATATCGGATGGGACAGCGGTAGAAGTTCAGGGCCATGAACCAGGCCAAGCCGAAGATGATGACGAATATCCAAAAGGGGATGGTGGTTTCGAAGAGGTGGAAGAGCAGGACGGCAATAACCACCACGGCGATGGCGCTCAGCGTCAGCTCCTGTGTCCCCTCGCGGTGAATCCTGATCTTCTTCAGTTTATTGATCCTTTTTCCCATTAAGTATAGCTAATTGTTTCCTTAATCGTGTGCAAAGGTACATATTTTTTACGTAAGTTACAAACTTTTCACGTTTTTCTTTTGGTTATTACAAGAAATAGGCGTAACTTTGCGCTCACCCAGAAGGGTGCTTTGCTAGTCAAAGAACCTCAAAACTAACAGAATTCAAAGAAAAGAGATGGAAGATTTCGTACATCTGCATGTACATACATACTACTCAATCCTCGACGGTCAGTCGAGTATCAAGAAGCTTGTAAACAAGGCTATCGATGACGGTATGCGCGGTATGGCCATTACCGACCACGGTGACATGTTCGGTATTAAGGAATTTCATGACATCTGCAACGATGTGAACAAAAAGCGCAAGAAAGAGGGACTGGAGCCTTTCAAGCCCATTTTCGGTTGTGAGATGTATGTGGCACGCCGTGGTGATAAGAACTTACGTGAAACGAAGGAAGACCTGGGCGGCTATCACCTCATCGTGCTGGCTAAGAACTACCATGGCTATAAGAATCTGATTAAGCTTGTGAGTAACTCATGGGTTGACGGCTTCTATAACCGTCCAAGGACCGACCGTGCCGACCTTGAGAAATATCATGAGGACCTCATTGTCTGTTCTGCCTGTATCGCCGGCGAGGTTCCCGCCAAGATCCTGAAGGGGGATATTGCCGGTGCCCGAGAGGCCATCGAGTGGCACAAGCGACTCTGGGGCGATGACTACTATCTGGAGTTGCAGCGACATGAGGTGACTGACCCTACGATACGTGCCAACCGTGAGACGTTCCCTCTGCAGCAAGAGGCCAACAAGGTGCTTATAGAACTGGCACGGGAGTACGGCATCAAGCTTGTCTGCACCAATGATGCCCACTTCGTAGACAAGGAGAATGCCGAAGCTCACGATCACCTGCTTTGTCTCTCCACAGGCAAGGACCTCGACGATCCCACCCGTATGCTCTATTCAAAGCAGGAGTGGTTTAAGACGCGCCAAGAGATGAACGACATCTTCAGTGATGTGCCTGAGGCTCTCTCGAATACGCTGGATATATTAGATAAGGTGGAAGTCTATAGCCTCGACAACGATCCGATTATGCCCTTCTTCCCCATCCCAGAGGAGTTCGGTACCGAGGAGCAATGGCGGCAGAAGTTCACTGAGCAGCAGCTTTACGATGAGTTCACGAGCGATGAGAACGGGGAGAACCAGTTGTCGCCAGAGGACGGAGAGAAGAAAATCAAGAAGCTGGGCGGCTACGACAAGATCTATCGCATCAAGTTCGAGGCCGACTATCTGGCGAAGCTCGCCTATGAAGGAGCCGTCAGACGCTATGGTGACCCTATACCCGATGATGTGAAGGAACGCGTGAAGTTCGAGCTTCACATCATGAAGACGATGGGCTTCCCTGGCTACTTCCTCATCGTGCAGGACTTTATTAACTCCGCTCGTGACGAGCTGGGTGTGATGGTGGGACCAGGACGTGGATCGGCTGCTGGTTCCGTGGTGGCCTACTGCTTAGGAATCACAAAGATCGACCCGCTGAAATATGACCTGCTGTTTGAGCGATTCTTGAATCCAGACCGTATCTCACTGCCCGATATCGATACCGACTTCGATGACGATGGCCGTGGTAAGGTGCTTAAGTGGGTCATGGATAAGTATGGTCATGAGAACTGTGCCCATATCATCACCTATGCCACGATGGCTACGAAGAACTCACTCAAGGATGTGGCTCGTGTGGAGAAGGTCCCCTTATCGATCTCCAACTCCCTCTGCAAAGCAATCCCAGACCGTTTGCCAGACGGACCTGATGGCAAGGCGACAAAGATGAATCTGGCCAACGCCATCAAGTACGTACCAGAGTTGCAGGAGGCTGAGGCCTCGAGCGATGTCCATCTGGCGAACACCATCAAGTATGCGAAGATGCTGGAGGGTACCGTGCGTGGCACTGGTATCCATGCCTGTGGCTTCATCATCTGTCGCGATCCTATCAGCGACTGGGTGCCAGTGTCGACGGCTGACGACCCAGACTTCAAGGGCGTGAAGACCAACTGTACACAATACGACGGCCATGTGATTGAATCGACAGGACTGATCAAGATGGACTTCCTCGGTCTGAAGACACTCTCTGAGTTGAAGGAGGCCTGCGAGAATATCAAACGTACACGTGGCATAGAGGTAGACCTTGATACCATTCCCATCGACGACCCCAAGACCTATGAGCTCTATCAGCAGGGACGTACCGTTGGCACCTTCCAGTTTGAGTCGGCTGGCATGCAGAAATACCTGCGTGAGCTGAAGCCTACGGTATTCGAAGATCTCATCGCCATGAACGCCCTCTATCGTCCAGGACCTATGGGGTATATTCCCCAGTTTATCCGTCGTAAACATGGCGATGAGCCTATCACCTACGACATTCCCGTCATGGAGAAATATCTGAAGGATACCTACGGCATCACCGTGTATCAGGAGCAGGTGATGTTGCTCTCGCGACTGTTGGCCGACTTTACCCGTGGTGAGAGTGATGCCCTTCGTAAGGCCATGGGTAAGAAGAAGAAAGACATCGTTGATGCGATGAAGCCGAAATTCATCGATGGCGGTGTGAAAAACGGTCACGACCCCAAGGTGCTTGAGAAGATATGGAGTGACTGGGAAGCCTTCGCCTCCTACGCTTTCAATAAGTCGCATGCTGCCTGTTATTCGTGGGTGGCCTATCAGACAGCCTACCTCAAGGCTAATTATCCGGCAGAGTTCATGGCGGCCATCATGAGCCGACGAAGAGACCAGATTACGGAGATCACGAAGCTGATGGATGAGTGCAAGCAGATGGGTATTGCTACACTGGGACCAGATGTAAACGAGTCGTACGAGAAATTTGGTGTGAACCATCATGGTGAGATCCGTTTCGGCCTCGGTGCCATTAAGGGCATGGGAGAGTCGGCAGCACAGGCCATCATCTCAGAGCGTGAGAATAACGGCCCTTATAAGGACATCTACGACTTCGCCCAGCGCGTCAATTTCTCCTCCGTCAACCGTAAAGCTTTTGAAAGTCTCGCACTGAGTGGGGGCTTTGACAGTTTCGGCATCCGCCGTGAGGACTATTTCGCCGTCAATGCCAAGGGTGAGCAGTTCCTTGACACACTGGTGCGTTATGGACAGCTATACCAGCAGGAGAAGTCACAGATGCAGAACTCGCTTTTCGGTGCCTTCGGCGACGAAGTGGAAATAGCTGTTCCGCCTGTGCCCAAGAATGACGACCGCTGGAGTGATATCGAGAAGCTGAACAAGGAGCGTGATCTGGTGGGCATCTACCTCTCTGCCCATCCCCTCGATGAGTATAAGATCATCCTCGACAACCTCTGTAATACGCATTGTGCCGAATTGGCAGACAGAGGTGCAGCCTTGAAAGACCGTGAGGATGTCACGTTGGGTGGTGTCGTCACTGGCGTACAGCAGAAGTTCGGCAAGAACAACAAGCCCTGGGGCATCGTCACGCTGGAGGATTTCGAAGGTCCTGGCGAACTGGTGCTCTTTGGCGATGACTGGCTCAACTTGAATGGCAAGTTCATTGAGGGGGCTGCTGTCTATGTGACAGGCAAAATGCAGGCCCGTTTCTATAACAATGACCAGAAAGAACTTAAAGTGACCAACATAGAACTGCTACAGGATGTAAAGGAGAAAGCTGTGAGCCGCATCACCATCTCTTTGGTGGCCGACCAGTTAGGCGAGCAGGGCGAGCAGATTGTAGCCGATCTCAGTGAACTCATTAGTAGTCATCCTGGTAAGACTCAGCTGTTCTTCCAGGTGCGCGACAGCAAGGGCTCCAACCATGTCCTGCTGCGTAGTAAACGGGGGGGCGTGGATGTGAGACACACGCTGATTGAGTATATCGAGAAGCACGATATGCTGGATTATCATATTAATTAGAGGTAAGAGAAAAGTATGGCATAGTATTTGCAAGAGAAAAGATATCATATAGTATTCATTTTAAATAGTTAAGACAATGGAAGTAACAATCACAAGTGAGAATTTCGCAACCCTTAAGAGTGGCGAGCTGCCTTTAGTAGTAGATTTCTGGGCAACATGGTGTGGCCCTTGTCGTATGGTGTCGCCTATCATCGCCGAAATGGCTGAGGCTTACGACGGAAAGGTCGTTGTGGCTAAGTGCGACGTTGAGGACAATGAGGAGCTGGCTGCAGAGTATGGCATCCGTAACATCCCTACCATCCTGTTCTTCAAGAACGGTGAGGTGGTAAACAAACTGGTGGGTGCTCAGCCCAAGGCCAAGATCGAAGACGCCATCAAACAGTTGCTGTAGTCTATGGCAAGCATTGACGAAGAAATCCGTCTGGACGAAGAAGAGAACAGACGGGAACTGGCTTACATCCGCACACAGTTGCCATCGGATATCAAGAAGTTCTACAGCGACAAGGATATCCTCTACATGATGGACCTCATCGTGGACTATTATTACACCAGTGGCATCCTTGAGAGCGATGCTGAGGAGGTGGATATAGACCTCGAGGCGGTGGCCGACTATGTGTGCAAGCGTGCCAAGGAAGAAGGCTTCTGCTCGTCGTTCAATCCTGACGAAGTGTTCTTCATTGTTCAGGCAGACTTGGATTTCCAGGAGCAGAACCTTTAGAAGCGACAACGGATTTAGCGGATTAAACGGATTTCCTCTTTGGAAGCTATTATCAGTATAGCTTGAATCCGTTTAACCCGTTATTTCTGTGTTATAGATTGAATCCGTTATAGCCTGTTGCGTTAGAATCTGACAGTCCTTGTGCCATCGGCATTCTCTGTGATTTGCACCTTGGTGCAGTCTTCGGGCAACAGTTCCTCCATCATCTCTGGCCATTCTATGAAGCAGAGACCGTCGCTATAGAAATAGTCCTCATACCCCATGTCGTAGACTTCCTCCAGCTTCTTGATGCGGTAGAAGTCAAAATGATACACGGGAACACCCTCAGCAGTCGTATATTCATTGACGATGGCAAAGGTAGGCGAGGTGACCACCTCCTTGACTCCCAGCTCTTCGCAGGTGGCCTTGATGAAGGTTGTCTTGCCAGCGCCCATGTGTCCGTAGAAGGCATATATGTGGTGGTCGCCCATGTGGCTGATGAACTCACGGGCAGCCTCCCGTATGCGTTCCAAACTCTCAATTTTTATCTCTGTATTCATAAGTGTCAAAACTTTCAAACTTCAAAACTTTTACCTTTTCTTCCCTGTCAGCATCACCAGTGGAATAATCATCTCCTCCATCGAGATGCCGCCGTGCTGGAAAGTGTCGCGATAATAACTCACATAATAATTATAATTGTTAGGATAGGCGAAGAAAGAGTCGCCTGTGGCAAATACATAGCTTGTAGACAGGTTTGGCGCAGGTAACAAAGCCTTCTGGGGCTCCTTGATGACAAACAGGCTTTTGTCGTCGTGAGCCAGATTCTTGCCAAGCTTATAGCGCAGGTTGGTGTTTGTATTGCGATCACCCACGATTTTCACAGGCTGTGTCGAGCGGATGCTGCCGTGGTCGGTAGTGACGATGACCTTATAGTCTGTCTGCGCCAGCAGCTTGAAGAAGTCGGAGATGACGGAGTGTCGGAACCACGACTGTGTGATCGAACGATAGGCACTCTCGTTGCTGGCCAACTCGCGCACCATCTTCGACTCCGTACGGGCATGGCTGAGCATGTCGATGAAATTGAAAACGGCAACGTTCAGCTGGTGCTTCTCCAGCTGTTGCCACTGCTGCATAAACCGCTCGGCATCCATCGAACTGTTGATCTTGTGATACGAGAATGTTTCTTTCCTTCGATAGCGTTCCAGCTGGGTCTGTATGAGTGGCTCCTCGTTCAGGTTCTTGCCTTCCTCCTCATCCTCGTCGACCCACAGCTTAGGGAACATCTCTGCAATCTTGTTGGGCATCAGTCCGCTGAAGATGGCATTACGAGCGTATTGAGTGGCGGTGGGCAGGATACTGCAGTAGAGGTCTTCGTCGATGTCAAACAGCTCACTCAGTTCTCTGGCGAGCATTCTCCACTGGTCGTAACGGAAGTTGTCGAGCACCACGAGGAACACTTTCTGACCGTTGTTGAGCAATGGAAACACTTTGGTCTTGAAGATCTCTGGCGAGAGTATCGGACGGTCTGTCGTTGTCTGTCGCCCTTGGTAGGCGAGTGAGAGCGATGCCATCCAGTCGAGGTAGTTCTTCTTGATAAACTTGGCAAAGCCGCTGTTGGCCTCTTCTTTCTGTGCTGCCAGCATTTCGGTCATGTTGCTGTCGGTGCTGCTCAGTTCCAGTTCCCAGTGTACGAGTCGGCGATAGACATCGGTCCAGTCTTTCCACTCGCGGCAGTCCATGATCTGCATGGCTATCTGCTGGAAGCTCTGCTGATACTGGCTCTGGGTTACCTCGGTCACGATCTCCCTTCTATGGATATTCTTCTTCAGCGTGAGCAGTATCTGGTTGGGGTTGACAGGCTTGATGAGGTAGTCGGCAATCTTCTGTCCGATGGCCTGCTCCATGATGTTTTCTTCTTCGCTTTTGGTCACCATTACTACAGGCAGCGATGGCTGCAGCTCCTTAATGCGCTGCAGGGTCTCCAAGCCGCTAAGTCCTGGCATCTGCTCGTCGAGGAGCACCAGGTCGAAACTCCGTTCGCGACACTGGTCGATGGCGTCGGGACCGTTGCTCACGGTCACCACCTCGTAGCCTTTCTTCTCTAAGAACAACAGATGAGCCTTCAACTGCTCTATCTCATCGTCCACCCATAGCAATAATCCGTTTGTCATCTATGTCGTCTTTTACATTTCAACTTCATCATTCCGCAAATCACCAGAAATCATCGCCGAAATCAAAGTCTTGCACCTTTGGCTGAGGCTTTGGCGTAGAGAAGAGATCGTCATCCTCCTCCGCAGCTTCTGTCGCCTCACTCTCGTCGGTGTCTGGTTCTCCCATCTCTTCAATGTCAGGCGTCACGATACCCTCAGGTACGATCAGCAACTCTTCGTCACTGATCTTCAAGGGGATGAATCTTTCTTCATAGAACTTCAGATAGTCGTCGTAGCTGAATGCCGTGCCCAGCAGGGGCAGGTTTGTCTCGCTGATGATGATACTCCTGCAGTCCTTTACCTGTTCCTTCATCGTCTCGTTGTCGTAGAGTTGCCGCGCATACTGCAGGGCCTCGTCGTAGCTGAGGAAACCACTGATGAGCATCCGTCGCAGACCGTGGTCTTCGTCGAGTTGGATGTCAAAGTTACGTACAAGGAAATTGGTGAAGTTATAGCGGGCCATGTTGTATAGCAGCTGGTTCTCGTTGATGTCTGTGGAGTCGGGCTGATAGGCCAGAATGAAGAGGAAGCTCTGGTCAGTACGTGCGTCGAGGGTGTCCTGGCGCGTAGAGTCGGCCGCAAGGGTGATGTCTCTTCTGGCCCACACGTCGCCGATGTCGAACTTTCCTCCGTGTAGCTGACGTCCTTCGTTTACGCCCTTGATGATCATGCCGGCCATCGCGCTCACCTCACTGTCGGGGAAGCGTTCTATCACCTCTTTCAGGCGTGCTATGCAGCCGTCGCCATCACCTTCGTTCAGCAGGCTCAGGCCTTCGATGAAGAGGAACTTGTCTCGGTTTGCACCTTGTGGGAAGCGTGTCTCCGACAGCTTTGCATTGGCTTTCACCATCTCGTAGCGGTCTGTCTTGAATCCGTTGTAGGTGGCTGCATAGAGTGAGTCCTCGATATGCTCGCCGAAACGGGCGTTCTCTTCGTAATAGGGGTCGGTGAGCAACACGGTCCACTCGCTCTCGGCATATTTGTGCTTCAGCCTGTTCAGGCACGAGTCGGCCATCATGGTGTTGCCTTGTCTGGCATAAAGCAGATAGAGGTGATACCACGCCTCGTCAAGGTGCTCGTAGGCATCGTAGTTGTCTGTGAGCCTTCGCAGGTGGCGTTCGCTGAGCGTGAGGTTGTCGAGCTTGTCTTTGAAAATGACGCCAGCATGGAAGAGTCCGTCTTGTATGATGGCATGGCTGGCGGTTTTCTGCTCCTCTGTGAAGGGTATCTGTGCGAGATAGTAGGCTCGCTCGTGGGGGTCGTTGGCTGTGGTGTCGCTGGCGAGACTATCGCTGGACAGAGCCTCGCTGGCGAGTGAGTCGGTCGTCTGGGCCACATCCTCTGGATTAGCAGGCAGTCCTCCTGCACTGAGGGAGTCTGATGGGGTGGGGGATTCGGTGTCATCATCTTCGGACTCCGCCTCTGGCGTGGTGTTCACTACGGTCACGTTGATTCGCTGCCAGTTGTCCTTGTTCTCACGCCTTCCCCATTGCTGCTGGAAGGTGGTCTTACCTTGGCTTACGGCCATGGGATTGTAGAAGTACCACTGTCCGTTTCCCTGTTGGGCCATTTGTGGTGCCGTCTGCGGTCTTATCGGCTGGTTGTCCATACCGCCTTGGCGCTGTTGTAACTCGTTCTGCAGTTCCTCGGCCTCGGCGTCGAGTTGTGCCTCGCGCTCCTCTTTCTCTTTCTGTATCAGGGCCTCTATCACGCGGTCGATGGCTGCCAGCCGCTCTTCTTCTGGCATCACCGAGAGTTCCAGCAGCGAGTCTTGCAGATGGATGGCCTCCGTGTGAGGCACGAGTTCGTCGAGCACTTTCGAACGGTGCGACAGCTCTTCGTAGTCGCTGCGCTCCTGGTCGAGCAGTCCGATGGCTTCACCGTAGCAGCGCCGTGCGTCGCTGAATCGCTCCATGTCCCAGTACAGGTTGCCGAGTGTGAGCAGTAGCACGCCTTTCTCGATGCCGTTCCTCACCGACTCTTTGTTTCCTTTCTCATAGGCACCGATGGCTTGCAGGGTGTCGCGCTGTATCATGTAGATATTACCCAGGGCGTAGTACACTTGGTCGAGGTATTCCTTGTTGTTGTCAGAAGCGGCCATACGCTTCAGACGGCCTATCATCTTCCGGCTGTCGCTTTGTGCCATCACCTCTGTCTGGGCGATGCGGGCGTTAAACTCCAGTTCATAGGGTGGATGGCAACCTACCACCTTCTTGAAGGCTTTGTAAGCGGCATCGCGGTTGCCCAGCTGGTTTTGTATCTGTCCCATAAGGAACCATTCTCGGGCGCGCTGCACACTGCGGCGCTCGTGTTTGATGACCTTTCTCAGATATGGCACGGCCTTCTCATAGTCGCCTGTGTGGATGTAGTAGTCGGCATAAGTGTAGTCCCAGTCTTTCACCGTGCGAAAGTCCATCGAGTCGCGGCTCATGTTGCGAATCACGTCCTCGGCATCGTAGAGCCAGTCGAGTTCCGTGTAGCATTTTGCGAGCCATGCACGGGCCAGACCGTTCTGCACGGGTTGTGTCTGGTAGAGGCGCATCATGTAGGAGAAGGTGGCGGCGGCCTCGTCGAAAGCGCCCTTCTGGAACTGAGCCTTGCCCAGCATCATCCATGCCCGCCAGATGAAAGGGTTGTACTCTTTCCGTCCGAGCCACTCACGGTCGCGGGCGGTCTTGCGCTTGTTGCTCTTCCACTCGGGCTTGCTCTTGATGCTGTGCAGCCTGATGGCCTTCTCGCTCTTCTCGATGGCACGGTCGTACTGGCCTTTGCCCAGCTCACGACTCTGCTTGTTGCCCACCATGTAGAGGGGTATCAGCTCCGTATAGTTGTCTTTGTTGCCTTTCTCTTTTTCCAGGTTGCCGTCGATGAATGCCAGCTGACCGTTGTAGTAGATGTTGTAGCGTGCTGTGAGTGAATGATACATGCGGTTGGTGGCAGTGTTCTTCTTCATGTTGCAGCCAGCCATCGTCAGCCCGACGACAGTTGCCAGAATCACATTTGTGATAAACCTCACGCCTCGAACCCTTTTCATTCCACGTTCTTCTTGCATTCCTTCATCAACTCTCGTATCTTGCAGTTGCCCTCGTCGGCCTCTGTGCAGTTGGAGCAGTCGTGCCCATGTTCGATAGCATCTTCGCTCTTATCGAACCTGTTGGCTACTGCGGCCACGATGCCTACAGCCAAGATCATTCCTATGCAAACCCACGCAAATGTCATTGCTCAGTCACTCCATATTCCACGAATTACTCCTTGGAGATTCTAAACCCGGCACCCTTGATGTCCTCCCAGAACTTGGGATACGACTTGCTCACTACCAGAGGATTGTTAATCAGCAATCCCTGGCGCTTGAGGGCGAAGGGAGTGAAGGCCAGTGCCATGCGGTGGTCCTCGTATGTGTCGATGGGGTCGCCTGTCGGTTCGCAGCGCTCACCGTCCCACAGCAGTTCACTGTCGTTGCGGCTCTCCACCACGAAGCCCAGCTTGCGTGTCTCGCGCTTCAGAGCCTCTATGCGGTCGGTCTCTTTGATTTTCAGCGTGGCCAGACCTTTGAAGCAAAAGGGGATGCCTTTAGCCAGACAGGTTACGACGAATGTCTGAGCCAAGTCTGGGGAGTTCACGAAGTCGTACTCCAGTCGGGGCACACAGCGGCCGTTGCGCCTGAGGGTCACCGTCTGGGGTACGCCCTGCTTCTTCGTCTGGAATACGGTCTTCACGCCGAGCAGACTGAAGATGTATCTCGTCACCGAGTCGCCCTGCTTCGAACCGTCAGTCAGTCCCGTCAGTCTCACCGTGGCCTCCGGGTCGTCGCTCATGGCCACCATCTCATACCAGTAGCTCGCTGCGCTCCAGTCGTTCTCGATGAAGTAGTCTCTGGGCTTGTAGGGCTGCGGCTCCACGGTGATAGTGTCGGCCGAGGTCCATTCGGCATGGGCGCCAAACTCGCCCATCATCCACAGTGTGAGGTCGATATAGGGTCTCGAGATGATGTCGCCTGTCAGGTGGAGCGAGAGACCGCGCTCAAGCATCGGTCCTATCAGCAGCAGGGCCGAGATATACTGTGAGCTGATGCTGCCGTCCATCTCCAGGTCGCCGCCTTGCAGCTTGCTGCCAGTGATGCGAAGGGGCGGATATCCCTGCTCGCCTACGTACTCGATGTCGGCGCCCAGTTTCAGCAGGGCGTCGACGAGCGTCCCTATCGGACGGTGCTTCATCCGTTCCGTACCCGTCAGCACGTGCGTTCCCGGTGTCAGACTGAGGTAGGCTGTCATGAAGCGCATGGCCGTACCTGCCGCCTTGATGTCGATCTCGGCAGGCATGTGGCGAAGGGCCTCGATGATCACCTCCGTGTCGTCGCAGTCGCTCAGGTTCTCTGGTACGATCTGCCCACCGCTGAGCGCATAGATGATAAGGGCACGGTTGGAGATACTTTTCGAGGCGGGCAGCTCAATGGTTGCATTGAGCCGCTCAGGAGCTGTAAGTCTATATGTTGTCATGTCGTAATCTTTTCGTTATTATCTGTTTATAAGAACGTGCAAAATTACACATTATTATTTTTATAAGCAAGAAACATCGTTAAAATCTGTCTTTTTTGAAAAAAGTTCCCCAAATATTTGGTCAATTCGAAAAATCTGTGTACTTTTGCACCCGCATTCGACAAGAAGTCAGTGCCAAGCATAAATAGGATCGGGATTTAGCGCAGTTGGTAGCGCACACGTCTGGGGGGCGCGAGGTCGCTGGTTCGAGTCCAGTAATCCCGACCAAAAGAAAGCCCAAGGTATTGTTTATCAATAGCTTGGGTTTCTTTTATGTTATAGGTTCGGCATGTCTTTGGCGTGGATTGTCTTCATGTGTTCCCGTCCTTGGGATCTGCTTATCTGATGAAGTTCATGAACACATGCTTCTCGTTTCGCTGGGGAGCGGTATAGCCGCCGGCATGGATCTTCTCCAGCAGCCAGGCCATGTTCGTGGCGAGGGTTCGCATGGTCTGCATGCCCTCGGTGTTTGCAAGACGTGGATATCTTCACCACGCATCGTCTATAGGTAAGGTGATTCCGTAGATAGTGTGCTGGATGACGCTAAAAGTGACGGGCGGCAGCAAAATTTTCCACTCATCATGCTTCATTCTTCATTTTTCTTCGTACCTTTGCCGACATAATGAGTCATGGACAGAAGGACATCATCCGCATATTAATCATGTTTATCAAATAGACCAACTAAAAACTTTATGAAAATGAGAAAGATGATTCTGGCCGCAATGGTGCTGGTGGCACTCGCGGCATGTAAGAGCAACGTGAAGGAACAGTCAGAGGTAATCGATTTGCCGCGCGCGGAACCCCCGACAGTGTGAAGACGGAGGACCTGGCGAAGATGGGGCAGCTGCTACTTCAGAAAGGCGAGTGGAACGGTCAGCAACTGATACCTGCCGAGTGGGTGGCAGAGATGTCTAAGAAGCAGGTGGAGAGCATCAATCCCGGCACCCGCATGGAGGAGGCAGAAGGTAAGGGCATGACCGTGGAGACGAGCGACTGGATGCAGGGGTACGGCTATCAGATGTGGCGTTGCCGTCCCGGCTGCTTCCGTGCCGACGGTGCCAGAGGCCAGTATATCATCGTGGTGCCCGACAGGAATGCCGTCGTCGCCATCACCTCCGATGTCGAGGACTTGCAGGGAGAGCTGAATCTGGTGTGGGAGCGCATTCTTCCGATACTTTAAAAACCATACGACAATGAAAAAGGTAATCATTCTCTTGATGACAATTATGGGAACACTACAACTGCAGGCGCAGGACGAGAACTTCTGGATATTCCTCTGTTTCGGACAGTCGAACATGGCAGGGCAGGCTCCTATCGAAGCGCAAGACCTGCAAGTGAGCGACCGCTATCTCAGCATGGCAACCACTGACGGTGCCGACCGCACGCTCGGCCAGTGGCGCAAGGCCGTGCCGCCCCTCTGCCGGGCCGATGCCCACCTGGGGCCTGCCGACTGGTTCGGGCGCACGTTGCTCGATGTCGTGCCCGACGGTGTGCGCATCGGCATCGTGTCGGTAGCCGTCGAGGGCTGTCCCATTACCTTCTTCGATAAGGACAAGAACGCTGCGCTGATAGCCAAGGAAGAGCGCGACTGGATGAACGGCATCCTCGATCAGTATGGACGCGACCCCTACGAGCGCCTGCTCTCGATGGCGAAGACGGCCGCTAAAGACGGTGTCATCAAGGGCATCCTGCTGCATCAGGGCGAGACGGATGCCTACAACGACCAGTGGCGCAAGACGCTGCGCAAGATATACCGCGACCTGCAACAGGAGCTCCGTTTCGACTCCACGGCCGTGCCCCTGCTCGTCGGCGAGGTGGTGCGGGGCGAGTATGGTGGTGTCTGCGGGCATGCCAACCCCACCATCAACGATATCCAGAACCACTATCCCAACACGTATGTCGTATCGTCGGAGGGCTGTCTGCCCAGCGATGACAACCTGCATTTCTCCAGCGAGGGGTATCGCATGCTGGGCCGTCACTATGCCCTGCGCTATCTGGAGGTAACGAATCCGCAGCTGGCAAAGTCCTGCCGCGAGAAACTCTCCGCGGCAGGACTGGATAAGGCGAGCATCGCCACGTCGAGCCTGAAGATAGAGACCCGCCGTAGCGGCACGATGCTCAGCGTCTCGGCCTCGGAGCCTGTGGAGAAGGTGGATGTGGTCAGCTTCTCCGGTCAGACCGTCAAGACCTATACACTTGGAGGCAAGAGGAATTATGAACTGCCCCTGAACGACCTGCCAAAGGAGAAGCTGGTATTCGTGTTCCAGAGTGCGAGCGGGCGGGCCACAACGGACGTAGACTTGAGATAACTATTCATCATGGACAGAAGAATCTTAATGGGTGCAGCCCTCACCTTGGTTTTGCTATGCACAGGCGTAGCACGGGCACAACAGTACAAGCAAGTCAATGATATCCGCTATACGGAATCCAACGATACTTACGCTCAGGAGCGCTGCAAGCTCGATGTGTATTACCCCACCGACCAGCAGGATGCCCCTGTGGTGGTATGGTTCCACGGTGGCGGCATCGAGGGTGGCGAGAAGCATATAGACCCGCAGCTGAAGGAGAGCGGTCTCGTGGTGGTGGCCGCCAACTATCGTCTGCTGCCCCAGGCCCCTATAGACAGCATCCTCGACGATGCAGCGGCAGCGGTGGCCTGGACGTATAAGAACATCGCGAGATACGGCGGCAGCAAGCGCAAGATCTTCGTGGCAGGCCACTCGGCCGGAGGCTATCTGCTCGACATGATCGGACTCGACAAGCGCTGGCTGGCGAAATACGGCGTGGATGCCGACTCGCTTGCAGCCCTCGTGCCCTTCAGCGGACAGTGCATCACCCACTACAACATCCGCAAGCAGCAGGGCATACCGCCTCTGCAGGCCACCATCGACCAATATGCGCCGCTAACCTATGTGCGACCGGATGCGCCGCCCATCGTCATCATCTCAGGCGACAGGGAGCTGGAACTCTTCGGCCGCTATGAGGAGCAGGCCTACTTCTGGCGCATGCTGAAGCTCGCAGGCCACAAGGACGTGACACTCTACGAGATGCAGGGCTACGACCATGGCAGCATGCCGCAGCCTGCCTATAAGATACTGAAAGACCATATCAAGCGTATCACTGCAAGATGACCTTTGCCTTGTCCAAGCCGATCATCAAGTTATTGCAGGCTTGGGATGTGCTGTTGCAAGAAGTCATGCTTGCTGACATCTCCTGCACTTGCTTTTGCGCTCGCAATAGCGTTCACACTGTGCACAGATGTCGTAGCCGAGCATCGCACCGAGGATGAAGTCTTCCTCGGGCGATAGCTCGTTAAGCGGACGGGTGACAAACAGGCGGATGGCATCGAGGCACTCGCGGCGGCCGAAGTAGACGTTGACGTTCTCCTTGCCGGCAGGCTGCACCACGTAGTCGATCGCTTGCCGGCTCAGCCGTTGCGTGGCAAACGCCTCGTAGCGGCGGTTGCACGTGAAGAGAATCATCCTGCGCACACCTTTCTTATATTCATAGATGTGGTTCATCAGGACTTTCTGTTCTGCCGGGATCGCTTGTCCGCGCGTCTCTCTGATTTCCATCTGCTGCATACGTCAGAAACTGTTTTAGAGGTTTGGTGAGATCTCTGCTATCCACGCATCGATGCGGCTGTCGGTCTTGTCGTCCTCGTTGACATCGTCAAGGGGCAGGCCGATGAACTTGCCGTCGACGACGGCCTCGGAATCATCGAACGTATAGCCATCGGTGCTGACAGCACCCACGAATCGGGCACCGCTGGCCTTGATGCCGTTATACAGCTCGCCGATGCCGCCGACGAAGGTGTCGCTATACGACTCGCAGTCGCCACAACCGAAGAGGGCGATGGTCTTCCCGGCGAGATCGGCACCCTGCAGCACCTTCAGACCGTCGTACCAGTCGTCCTGCAACTCGCCTGCACCCCAAGTGGATGTGCCGAGGATCAGGTTCTGGTTACTCTCGACAACTTCGGCTGTCAAGTCCTGTACGTTGATGGCCTCACAGCCGATCTTCTGGGCTATCTTCTCTGCGATAGCCTCGCACGTTCCTGTAGAGGAACCGTAAACTACAATTGTTGCGTTCATTTCTTTCTTATCTTTTAATGGCTAGAAAAATTCACGCTGCAAAGGTACGACGATTCTGTGGACCGTGCAATACTTAAAAGTTGGGTTTCTTGGCGAGGCTGTCGCAGAGGGGATAAAGAAATCGTTTAATCAGAAGTGGGTATCGGCATCGGGTCACCTACGGATGATATCATAATATATTGTGGCTATCTGTTTATTCGTGCTTGCCAGCCATGACCATGCGTGCAGCAGCAGGTGTGACTGTGGCTGTGATGTCGGCAGTGCGAACCTCGCACTGGGTGCCGTCGATGTTGAACTGCAAAGTGGCTCCGTCAGCGCGGACGTCGATGGTGACAGGGGCTCCCATCACTAACGGCAGGTTTACATCGCCATGCCCACCGGGGAACCCGCAGAGTACGGGGATGCCATACTCCTTCAGCATCTCGTGCAGCATGGCCTCCACGCTGCCGTAGGTGAACTCTGTGCCACAGTCGGCAAATTCGCCCAGGATGACACCCTTGCAGCGGTTGAGCACGCCGTTCATCTGAAGGATGCGCATCTGGCGGTCGATGTTGTGCATCGACTCTCCCACTTCCTCTACAAACAGGATGAGGTCGTTCCCCTGGGTAGCATCGGCCTGTGAGCCCAGGTTGGGCACAAACGTACAGAGGTTTCCACCCACCAGCACACCACTGGCCTGACCCTCGATGTTCTGCTCATGGGCAGGCAGTTCGTAGCGCGGCACGTTGCCCAGCAGCAGGTCGCGCATCAGGGTGCTTGTCGCGTCGGTGCCACCCTTGGCCAGGAACGAGCTCATCGTGCCGTGGATGCTCATCACGCCGGCACGGGTCGAGAGTCCGTGCAGGGTTGAGATGTCGCTGAATCCCACCAGCCATTTCGGCGAAGCCTTCAGCTCTGCCAGTGACAGATGGTCTATCAGCTGGATGGTGCCGTAGCCGCCACGGTTGCAGATGATGGCTTTTACCGACGGGTCGCCCATTGCCCAGCGGATGTCGCTGACGCGCTCGGCCACCGTACCGGCATATCGGCCGTCGACCACCTTGCCCACATTTGGCCCGATGACAGGCTCCAACCCCCATCCGCGCAACACCTCGGCCGTCTTCTCCACGTTCTCCATCGGTGTGTAGTACGATGGCGATATGAGTGCCACCTTGTCACCGGCCTTCAGATAGTCGGGTTTCACCTGGCTGGGCTCGGCGGGCTTTTCGGGTGTGGGTGTCGGATAGACGATTGCGTTGTCTTCCTTGCTGCACGATGTCAGCATTGTCAGGCCTGCAAATGTAAGGGTTGCGGCCAGTGTCCATATTCTCTTCTGTTTCATAAGCTATGTTTTCTTGTTTTTAAACGTTCTTGTTTTAAATTTTCATCCTCCGCCAGACGCAGTTGGGGATAAGTCGCCAGAAAAAGGTAAGGATACGGTAGCGTGCGTCGATCACCCGAATGTGGCGATGCCGATAGATGCTTTTGACAATGTCGCGTGCCACTGACGCTGGGCGTAGCATCATGGGATATCGGAACGTGCCGCTGAGCAAGGCCGTATCAACAAACCCAGGGCGTATGTCGGTGAATCGGATATTCAGTCCTCTCTGATGAGCCTGTTGCTCCAGGGCCTGCAGATAAGAGGCTTGCAGCGCCTTTGTGGCAGAGTAGGCTGGGGCAGGGCCGAGGCCTTTGGTGCATGCTATGGAGGTGATCGCTGCAATATGCCCCTTGCCACACTTGGCGAAGTATCTATAGGCTGTGTCAATCATTTGTGTGAATCCTACGGCATTGGTTTGCATCGTGCGCAGTTCAATGTCTGTCTCGAGAGTCCTGTTCTGCTTGCCTATGCCAGAAGAATGGAAATAGAGATCCATCCCGCCCATTTTGTCAATCAGACTCAGCAGCCGCTGGCCGGCATCGGGCTGTGTCACGTCAATCGTCATTACCTCTACGTGCTCAGGAGCCATTGCTTTCAGTTCCAGCAATGGCTCCTCGCGCCGTGCGGCTATCCCTATATGCCAGCCGTCGGCAAGCAGCAAGCGAGCCACCTCCATGCCTATGCCGGAACTGGCTCCTACGATAATGGCTTTCATGCGTGCTTAATCATCAGGATTGCGCCTGTAGTGGAACTCCTGCACGTTGGGGTTCACACCCAGGTCGGGCTCGATGGTGGTGTTGATAAGCTTCTGGTTGTAGTTCTTACGCATGGGGCCGACACGTAGCAGGAAGTCGTTGAAGTTGGCCGTGGGGATGACGAGGCCGAAGAGTCCGAAACCCACTCGTGTACCTTCGGTACGGATGTTGTTGTAGACGTAGGCCGTGCGGAAGCAGGTGTGGTTGAAGATCTCCAGGCGGTTGTACTTGTCGAACACCTCTCTCCACTCCTTGCCCACCTTCGTGGAGTCGGCCTTGGTGAAGATGAAGCCGATGTTGTGTACAAAGTCGTCGATCTGGTCGCCGCGGATACTGTCGTTCATCTCCATGCACTGCATGATGTTGTCGTTCATCTCATCGCGCATCTCCTTCTCGGAAGGTTTGGTGAGGATGGCGATGATGAACAGCACCAGGAGGATGCCGCACAGGATGATAAACTTGCCGAGGCAGCTGTGTAGGAACATCTTTCCTACAGACTCATTAGTCCTGTAATTGTCGTTGCCTGTTTGGTTCATAGTCGTTAAGTTTGATGATTATGTATTAAGTTCATGAATTCTTGTCTAGTCTTGGCCTGGTTAAAGGCTCCGCTGAAATCGCTGGTGGTGGTGATGGCATTCTGTTTCTCGATGCCGCGCATCTGCATGCACATGTGGCGGGCCTCGATGACCACCATCACACCCAGGGGCTTGAGCGTCTCCTGAATGCAGTCTTTAATCTGCTGGGTCATACGCTCCTGCACTTGAAGGCGGTGGGAGTAGATGTCGACTACGCGGGCAATCTTCGACAACCCGGTGATGTAGCCGTTAGGGATATATGCCACATGAGCCTTGCCGTAGAAGGGCAGCATGTGGTGCTCGCAGAGCGAGAAGAAGTCGATGTCCTTCACGATGACCATCTGCGAGTAGTCTTCTTTGAAGAGTGCGTCGGTGAGCACCTTGTGGGCATCCATTCTGTAGCCGCGAGTAAGCACTTGCATCGCCTTGGCCACCCGCATGGGGGTCTTCTGCAGTCCCTCACGCTCAGGGTCTTCGCCCAGGAGCGTCAGAACCTTCCGATAGTGTCCGGCGAGGTCGTCAAGGCCTTCGCGATAGGCTTGCATCTCTGTCTCTTGACTCATGGGTAGTAAACTGTTATTTTCCCCTTGACGATGACTGCAGATGAGTAGCCCAGCTGTTTCACTTGACGGAGCACGTCGTGGGCCTCCTCGTAGGTGCGGTAGTTGCCCATGCGACAGATCCACCGCGGTGAGTAGAAGTGCACGTAGACGGGCTCGTTGGGGAATAGTGATTTAATCTCGTCACCAGTGCGCTGGGCCTTCTGACGGTCTGCACGGCCATTGCCGCCAGCGAACACCTGGACACGGAAGCCGTTGATCTTTGTGCCGCCCTTCATGATCTTCTTGCGCAGGTCAACGGTGTCGGGGACGGCTATGGCGTCAGTCGTGTCGTCGAGGTCTTTCCTAATGTCCTTTTTGTCTTGGCTGGTTCTGTTGTCAGCAGGCTTGGTGCTCTGCGGGGGCTTGGTTGACGGCACCGTTGCCTGAGTGGCTGCAGCGCTGTTGACGAGCTCGTCGATGGCCTTGTCGTGCGTGACGGTCACCTTGCCCTCACCACTCTTGCTTTGCTGCAGCTGTTCGGTAAAGGTCGACTGTGCGTCGGCTGCCAGCCAGCAGCCGACACACAGTGCTATGGTCAATACAAGTCTTTTCACTTCTTCCAAGCGTCGATGATTCCCTTGAAGTCGGCACACTTCAGCGAAGCGCCACCAATCAGACCACCGTCGATGTCGGGCTTGGCGAACAGCTCGGGAGCGTTCGAAGCCTTGCATGAACCGCCATAGAGGATGGTGGTATCGTCGGCAACGGCCTGGCCGTACTTCTCGGCGATGATAGAACGGATATAGGCGTGGATTTCCTCAGCCTGCTCAGCGGTAGCGGTCTTGCCGGTGCCGATGGCCCAGATGGGCTCGTAGGCGATGACGATCTTGCGGAAGTCCTCCTCGGCGAGGTTGAATACGCTGCCCTCGAGCTCGGCCTTCACCACCTCGTTCTGCTTGCCTGCCTCGCGCTCCTCCAGGCTCTCGCCGATGCAGAAGATCACTTTCAGGTCGTTCTTCTGAGCCAGCAGCACCTTCTCCTTCAGGATCTCAGGCGTCTCCTTATAGTACTCACGGCGCTCGCTGTGGCCGAGGATGACGTACTGGGCACCTGTAGACTTTACCATCTCGGCGCTAACCTCACCCGTGAAAGCACCCTTTTCCTTGTCGGCGCAGTTCTCAGCACCCAGGCCGATGATGTCCTGGTCGAGGAACTGAGCGATGCTTGCGAGGTGGATGAACGGTGTGCAGATCACTACACCACAGTTGGGCTTGTCGGCCTTCAATGTCTCATTGAGCTCCTTTGCAAGAGCGATACCATCCTGGAGATTCATGTTCATCTTCCAGTTTCCTGCTACAATTTTCTTTCTCATAATGTTTCTAAATTTTATTAATTTGGGTTGTTGTTATCTTCTGTTGTCGGAGTGCTCCGGGCCTCGGATGCTTCTGGCTGGCTGCCTCTCTGCTTCTTGCCGCTGCGGACCCAGCGTGTCCAGGCCCAGAGGCGGTCGGCGATGGTGAGGAGCATGAGCGGGAGCACGAACCACGTGAGTACCCATAGTATCTTGCTCGTCACGGTCTCCGTGGGCAGCTGCCCCAGTTCGCTGTCTTCCAGCCGTTTTGTCAGCGCTTCGTCAGTCGGCAGGGCGTTATGGCTCCATTTGCGGATAACCACGCCGTCGTGGAGGAGCACCAGGCCGGGGTTCGACCGTATGACGGTCTTCAGGGTGATGTCGTCTGTGTTGCAGAACGGATATTCCGCCCCAGTCATGTCGCACCAGCGGCTGATAGCTGTGCCAGTACTGGCTGTGAGGCAGTAGAACGGATAGTTGTTGTCGAGACTGTACTCATACACACGGTTCAGTTCGTCGAGCTGGGAGTCGTCGGCCTGTTCCAGATGGGGTGCTACGAGCAGGAAGGTGTACGAGCTGTCGTTGAGCACCGCCTCCGTGATGTCCTCCCCGTCGTCAGCGCGCTCGATGAAGAAATCCGCAAGGGGCGACTCCTCGCCATCCATCATCCGCAGCCATTCCGCCCTGAGGTCTGCGCCAATATGATAGGGTCGGAAGTCGAACTGTGGCAGGGTATAGAGGCTCCGCCCGGCGATGATGAAGAGGATGAATACCACCGAGTAGTTGACCACGATCCACTGGTTTGACTCTCCGATGAGCCTTGGCTGCAGGGTAGGGGCCTTCCACACGATGACGGCCGCACCGAGCAGCACGATGTTCTTCCAGAAAGTCTGCCAGTTGGTGAGCACCAGCGCGTCGCCGAAGCAGCCGCAGTCGCTGATGGGGTCCGTCAGTGCGAGCCAGAGGGTGAGGGGCGTCATGATGAGCATGAGCACCAGCACCACCTTCGAGACGAGGCGCCGCCTGATGGCGAAGAGCAGGCAGATGCCGATGATGAACTCCGCGGCTGCCAGCAGTACCGCTGCGGGCAGCGTGAGCATGTCGTGTGCCAGCGAGCCCAGCCCCATGGCCGTGAGGTAGTCGTGTATCTTGTACTGTGTGCCTAAGGGGTCCACCGCCTTGACGAATCCTGAGAGGATGAACGTCAGCGCGAGAATCATCCGGCAGATGTTGACGACTGTCTTCTTCACTCCGATAGTTTAATTACGCCAAAGACCGCATAGTTGATGATGTCCATATAGTTGGCATCGATACCTTCTGAGACGAGCGTCTCGCCCCCCAGGTTCTCAATCTCCTTGATACGTTCTATCTTCGTCAGGATCAGGTCGGTGTACGAGCTGACACGCATCGAGCGCCACGCCTCGTCGTAGTCGTGGTTCTTCTTCTTCATCAGCTCCAGGGCCTCCTGGGCGTAATGGTCGTAGAGGGCCATCGCCTCGTCGTTGCCCATGTCGACGGTGTCGGCAAAGCCTCTGCTCAGCTGGATGAGGCCCACGATGCCGTAGTTGATCAGGGCGATGAACTCGGGCCTGATGCCTTCGCCCACCATCGACTCCTTCTTGATTTCGAGCGAGCGGATGCGCTTGGCCTTGATGAACAGCTGGTCGGTGAGGGCCGTGGGGCGCAGTATGCGCCAGGAGGCCTTGTAGTCGTGAAGCTTCTTCTCAAACAGGGCTCTGCACTCTGCCAGAGCCTGCTCAAACTGGGCGTTTGTCTTCTCCTGATAGTCCATATCGGGTGCAAAGGTACAAAAAAAAGTGAAAAGTGGAAAGTGAAACGTAAAAAAATTGCTGCCGCCATATAATATTTTATATGTAGGCAGCATCCTGTCTTCCGATAAAATCTCCTTTTCTCAGATTATTTCCTTCTGCTTTTGGCGGATAAAGCGTATCTTTGCGCCCTGCACCTCATACTGAGTGCGGATGGAGTCGCGGTGCATGCGGGTACGGGTGAGCTGGGTCAGTTCCGCGGCAGTCGCTTTCATCGCGGCCTTGTGGCTGTCCACCTGCTGCTGCAGGGCTTCCAGCTCGCGGTTGGCAAGTATCAGCAGGCTGTCTGTCTCTGCCAGCTCGTCCTGTGCCGCCTTCAGCTCGATGTCCTGATGCAGCTTCAGGGCACCCTTCCTGGCTTCAATCACCGTGGGATAGTTCTTGCGCAGCGAGTCGATGCCGGCCCGTGCTGTCTGCAGGTCGCCTTGCTCGAAGGCTGCTCGGGCCTTCTCCAGCATCAGCATGGCCTTCTCCTCGGGGCTCTTGCTGCAGCTGAAGACTGCCAGTACAATGATTAGCATTAGTGCTTTACGATTCATCTGCTTCATATCTGTAATCTGCTTCAAATGTCTTTAGAAATTCATGATGCACCCTTCTGTCTTTTCATGGCGAGGTATGCTGTCTTTACATTGTTACTTAGTTATATCTGGGTGCAAAAGTAATACATTTTTTTGAATAACCAACATATTTAATAAAAAAAGTGTTGCAGGCTTTGCTTTTTGTTGCTTTTCACTCTCACGGAGGTGCCTCTAAACTATATGTCCGACTATAGTCAGACACTTGTCCGACTTAAGTCAGTCACCTTTCCGACTTAAGTCAGACACTTGACCGACTTAAGTCAGACATATAGTTTCCTTACTGCTGACCGATTGTCCGGAGCCACCTCTGGCATGCGCTCAACCATAGGCCCGCATGCGGTGATTCAGAAAAATCGTCAGAAATCTGCGGATAAGTGGAAAAAAAGTTGTACCTTTGCAGCCCGAAAGTAAATCGCGCGATGAAACTTTATTCCGACGAAGGACTGGCAGAGATACTTGATCAGCCCATCTTCCATCAGATAGGCGAGACTGCAGACCGTCTGGGTCTGGAGTGCTATGTCGTGGGCGGCTACGTGAGGGATATCTTCCTCGAGCGGCCTTCCAACGACATCGACGTGGTCGTCGTGGGCAGCGGCATCGCCCTCGCCGAGGAGTTGAAGCGGGTGCTGGGGCGCAAGGCCCACCTCTCCGTGTTCAGAAACTTCGGAACGGCCCAGGTGAAGTTCCGTCAGCGGGGCGTGGAGTACGAGGTGGAGTTCGTGGGAGCCCGCAAGGAGAGCTACTCTCACGACTCGCGCAAGCCCGTCGTGGAAGACGGCACCCTCGAGGATGACCAGAATCGCCGCGACTTCACCATCAACGCGATGGCCATCTGCCTGAACAGGGCGCGCTTCGGAGAGCTCGTAGACCCCTTCAACGGACTCGCCGACCTCGAGGACGGCATCATCGCCACGCCCCTCGATCCCGAGATCACCTTCTCTGACGATCCCCTGCGCATGATGCGCTGTATCCGCTTCGCCACCCAGCTGAACTTCCAGATAGAGGATGCCACCTTCGAGGCGCTCCAGCGGATGGCCGACCGTATCAAGATCGTGAGCGGCGAGCGCATCAAGGACGAGCTCAACAAGATTATCCTCGCCCCTCATCCCAGCATCGGCTTCGAGCTGCTGCAGCGCGCTGGGCTGCTGCAGATCATCCTGCCCGAACTGTCGGCCCTCGACATCGTGGAGCAGAAGAACGGCAAGGCCCACAAGAACAATTTCTACCACACCTTGGAGGTGTTGGAGAACGTTGTCAGAAGTGAAGAGTTAAGCGTGAGGCGTGCAGCATCTGCTACCGCCCTCCCTGCTTCGGCGGGGAATCCCTCTTCTGCAGGCGGGAACCCGACTCCGGCGGCAGCAAATGCTTCACTCTATCTGCGCTGGGCTGCGCTGATGCACGATGTGGGCAAGACCAAATCGAAGCGCTGGGACCCCGTGGCAGGATGGACCTTCCGCAACCACAATGCCATCGGCGCGAAGATGGTGCCCGTCATCTTCAGGCGGCTGATGCTGCCCATGGATGCGAAGATGAAATATGTGCAGAAGCTGGTAGACCTGCACATGCGCCCCATCGCCATTGCCGATGATGAGGTGACCGACTCTGCCGTGCGCCGCCTGCTGAACGATGCGGGCGAGGACATCGACGATCTGATGACGCTCTGCGAGGCTGACATCACGTCGAAGAACGAGGTGAAGAAGAAAATCTTCCTCGAGAACTTCCGTATGGTGCGCGAGAAGCTGGCCGACCTGAAGGAGAAAGACTACGTTAGGCTGCTGCAGCCCGTCGTCGACGGCAACGAGATCATGGAGATGTTCCATCTGAAACCCAGCCGCGAGGTGGGCATCCTGAAGCAATACCTGAAAGACGCCGTGCTCGACAACCGTGTGGAGAACGAGCGCGAGCCCCTTCTACAGCTCCTCATGGAGAAGGCAAGGCAGATGGGACTCGCATGAACTGTTGTAGACAGTACACCTATAAACTATTATAATTGCCAATAAACTTTGTTAAAAACGCGATATGCAGATATATCTTTAGATATATTTTTCGTACCTTTGCAACCCGAAAACCGAAACACGCATTTCTGGTTTTCGGCAATTAATAGCGCAATAAAAAACAAAATTAGGTAAATAAACGTATGAAAATGAAAAAGATTTTGATGTTTGCTGCCGCTTCGATGCTGTTGGCATCGTGTGGTGGTGGCGGTGGTCGCCCCACTTTTGGCGACAATGAGTACCCTGTGCTGGAAGTAGGCACGTCGAGCACTACGATGGAGACCACCTATCCTGCCGTCATCAAGGGCGTGCAGGACGTGCAGATCAGTCCGAAGGTGCAAGGATTCATCACGAGGATCAACGTGAAGGAAGGTCAGACGGTGGGTGCCGGACAGGTGCTCTTCGTCATAGACAATGTCACCTACCAGTCGCAGGTGCGCCAGGCTCAGGCCTCTGTGAATACTGCTCAGGCATCCTGCAACACCGCCAAGCTCAGCTTCGAGAACTCTCAGAAGCTCTATGAGAACAAGGTGATCGGCGACTTCGAGCTTCAGTCGGCCACCAACCAGTATGAGCAGGCCAAGGCCGGTCTTGCTCAGGCGCAGGCTGCGCTGGCTTCTGCCAAAGAGATGCTCAGCTTCTGTTACGTGAAGAGTCCTGCCGCTGGTGTGGTGGGCACGCTGCCATATAAAGTAGGTGCGCTGGTGAACACCGCTTCGGTGCTGACCACCGTGTCGAACAACTCGTCGATGGAGGTCTACTTCTCCCTGACGGAGAAGGATGCCCTGAGCATGACCCAGTCGTCGCTCGGCGAGATGCCTTCTGTGCAGCTGCGCCTGGCCGACGGCACCATCTACAGCCAGGAGGGAAAGGTGACGAAGATGAGTGGCGTGATCGATGCCTCTACGGGATCGGTACAGGTGATCGCCCTCTTCCCCAATCCTGAGAAGATGCTCAAGAGCGGCGGCTCGGGTACGATCATCATCCCTCACAGCAACAGCGCTGCCATCGTCATCCCGCAGAGCTGTGTCTCTGAGGTGCAGAACAAGAAGTTCGTCTATATCCTCCAGAAAGATAATAAGGTGAAGTACACCGAGATCAAGGTCGATCCGCAGAACGATGGCAACAACTACATCGTGACTGAGGGCCTGAAGGTGGGCGACAAGTATGTCACCAACGGCATCACGAAGCTCTCCGACGGCATGGAGATCGTGCCCATCACCCCTGAGAGATATCAGCAGAAGATTCAGGAGCAGGTCAAGGCCATGAGTGCCGGCGACATTGTGAATGCGATGAAAAAGTAATTTGTAGATCGTAAGTTGACAAATTGTAAATAGGTATGACTTTTACAACATTTATCAAGCGCCCTGTGCTCTCGACGGTGATATCTATCGCCATCGTGCTCTTGGGCTTTATAGGTCTGGCATCGCTGCCTATCGAGCAGTATCCAGACATCGCGCCGCCTACCGTCGTCGTGTACACCAGCTATCCTGGTGCCGATGCTGAGACGGTGAAGAATTCTGTCATCACGCCGCTCGAAGAGAGTATCAACGGTGTGGAAGGCATGGACTATATCTCCTCTACGGCATCATCCGGATCGGCACAGATACAGGTGCTCTTCCGTCAGGGAATGAATGCCGATATGTGTGCCGTCAACGTGCAGAACCGCGTCTCGCAGGCTCTGGCCTTGCTGCCTGCCGAGGTGACGCAGATCGGTGTGACGGTGATGAAGCGTCAGACCTCACAGGTGCTGATGTTCACCCTCACCTCTGATGGCCGTTACGACGACCAGTTCCTCACAAACTACAACAACATCAACATCGTGCCTGCCATCAAGCGTATCCAGGGTGTGGGTGACGTGCAGTCGCCTGGTCTGAAGACCTACTCGATGCGTATCTGGCTGAAGCCCGACGTGATGAAGCAGTACAACCTGATGCCGAGCGACATCACGGGCGTACTGGCTGAGCAGAACATCGAGGCTGCACCTGGTTCGTTCGGACAGGAGTCGAAGGTAGCCTACGAGTATGCCATGCGCTACACGGGTCGTCTGAAGACGGCAGAGGAGTTCGGCAACATCATCATCTCCAGCGACCGCAACGGACAGACGCTGAAGCTGAAGGATGTGGCCAAGATTGAACTCGGCGGACAGCAGTACTCCGTGTCGATGAAGAACAACAACATCCCCTCTGTGATGGGTATGGTGCAGCAGATCGCCGGCTCTAACGCCAACGAGATTGCCAAGCAGGTGAAGGCCGAGCTCGAGGAGCAGGCCAAGCTGTTCCCGCCGGGTATGATGTATAAGATCAACTACGACGTGACGGAGTTCCTCTATGCCTCTATCGAGGAGGTGGTCTTCACGCTGATATTCACCTTGATCCTGGTGTTCATCGTGATCTATGTGTTCCTGCAGGACTGGCGCTCTACGATGATCCCGCTGATCGCCGTCCCTGTGTCACTGGTAGGTACGTTCTTCTTCCTCGAGGTGTTCGGCTTCTCCATCAACCTGCTCGTACTGTCGGCCTTGCTGCTGGCTATCGCCATCGTGGTCGACGATGCCATCGTGGTGGTTGAGGCCGTCCATGCCAAGCTCGACCAGGGCTATAAGTCGACGCTGACGGCCTCTATCGACGCTATGAACGAGATCTCGGGCGCCATCATCTCTATCACGCTGGTGATGGCCTCGGTGTTTATCCCTGTGTCGTTCATGGGTGGTGTGACGGGTACGTTCTACCGTGAGTTCGGTGTGACGATGGCTGTGGCTATCTTCATCTCGGCCCTGAACGCCCTGACGCTGTCGCCTGCCCTCTGTGCCATCTTCCTGAAGCCTCACGATGGTGAGGGCCATAAGAAGATGTCGCGCATAGACCGTTTCCACGCTGCCTTCAATACCGCCTTCACCACTACCACTAATAAATATAAAGGTATCGTGGAGAAGCTGGTGCGCAAGCCGCTGGCTATCATCATCGCCGCCATCGTGGGTATCGTCGTGCTGGGCGTGACAATGTTTACCACGAAGACGGGACTGGTGCCTGATGAGGATACTGGTACACTCTTCTGTACCGTCTCCATGCCGCCAGCTACCTCTGTGGCCCGTACTACCCAGATCATCAACGAGGTAGACTCTATCCTGGCTGCCGACCCTGCCATCCAGAGTCGTGAGCAGATTCAGGGTTATAACTTCATTGCTGGTGCTGGTTCCGACCAGGCTACGTTCATCATCAAGCTGAAGCCCTTCGCCGACCGTCAGAAAGGATTCTGGTGGAAACTCAGCGGACTGTGGCAGGGCGACGGCATCTACCGCTTCTTCCTCAATCCGTATGATGCCACGGGTGTGCAGGCTCAGATATTCATCAAGACTGCCCACATCAAGGATGCTCAGATCTTGGCCTTCGCACCGCCTATGATCCCTGGCTTCTCTGCCAACTCGGGTATCTCGCTGGTGATGCAGGACCGCACGGGTGGCGACCTGACGCACTTCTTTGATATCGTGAAGGAGTATCTGGCTGAGCTGAACAAGCGTCCGGAGATCCAGACGGCCCAGACCTCGTACAACCCGAACTATCCGCAGTATATGATCTCTGTCGACGTGGCCAAGTGTAAGCAGGCTGGCATCTCGCCGCGTGTGGTGCTCACCACGCTGCAGGGTTACTATGGTGGACTCTATGCCTCAAACTTCAATGCCTATGGTAAGCTCTACCGTGTGATGGTGCAGGGCTCGCCAGAGACGCGTATGACGGAGGCCTCTCTTAATAATATATATGTACGCACGAGTGCTGGCATGTCGCCAGTGAAGGAGTTCTGTACGCTGAACCGTGTCTATGGTCCGTCGAACATCAACCGCTTCAACCTCTTCACCTCCATCAACGTGACGGCGACGGTGGCCAGCGGCTACTCTTCGGGTGAGGCCATCAAGGCCGTGCAGGAGGTGGCAGAACAGGTGCTGCCTACGGGTTACACCTACGACTATTCTGGCCTGACGCGCTCGGAGGCTGCTGCCAGCAACTCTACGGCGCTCATCTTCCTGCTGTGCTTCGTGTTCATCTACCTGATCCTTTCCGCACAGTACGAGTCGTACATCCTGCCGCTGTCGGTGGTGCTCTCCGTACCCTTCGGACTGGCAGGCGCATTCCTCTTCACCTCCATGTTCGGCCATGCCAATGATATCTATATGCAGATCTCGCTGATCATGCTGATCGGTCTGTTGGCCAAGAACGCCATCCTGATCGTGCAGTTCGCCCTCGAGCGTCGCGAAACGGGTATGGCCATCTCGTGGTCGGCCGTACTGGGTGCCGCAGCCCGTCTGCGTCCTATCCTGATGACATCTCTGGCTATGGTTATCGGACTGTTGCCGATGATGTTCGCATCGGGTGTGGGTAAGAATGGTAACCAGACGCTGGGTGCCGCTGCCGTGGGTGGTATGCTCGTTGGTACGCTCATCCAGATATTCGTCGTGCCCGCCCTGTTTGTCATCTTCCAGTCGATCCAGGAGAAGTTCCGCCCGATGAAGTTCGAGGATGAGGAGAATCCTGAGGTTGCTGCCGAGTTGGCTCAGTATGCTCACTCAAAGCCAGTAGAATATGTTCTCGAGAAATGATATGCTTATGAAGAAGATTATGATATTCATGTCCGCAGCATTGCTGCTGTCAAGCTGCGGACTCTATAACAAGTACGAGCGTCCTGAGGTAGATGCGAAGGGGCTGGTGCGCGATACCGTGTCTCTCACTGATACGCTCGCCGTACAGGACACGGCGTCGTTCGGCAACCTGCCCTGGCGTAGCGTCTTCACAGACCCTCAGCTGCAGACGCTCATCCAGCAGGGGCTCGACAACAATCCCGACCTGCTCAATGCCGCCCTCAATGTCCACATGGTCACCGAGGCACTGAAGGTGGCCAAGCTGGCCTTCCTGCCCTCCGTGGCCGTCTCGCCGCAGGGCACGCTGGCATCGTTCGACGGCGCCGCTGCCACAAAGTCCTACACGCTGCCCGTCTCTGCCAGCTGGAACCTCGACCTCTTTGGCAACCTGCTCTCCGCGAAGCGCTCTGCCCAGATGCAGTTGCTCGCCACCAAGGACTATCAGACGGTGGTGAAGTGTAACATCATCTCAGGCATCGCCAACCTCTATTATACCCTTCTGATGCTCGACCGCCAGGTGGAGATCGTCACCGACATGGAGCAGCTGACGAAGGAGACATGGGAGAAGATGCAGTTCATGCACAACAACCGTATCGGCTACCGCTCTACCGCTGTGCAGAGTGCCGAGGCTGCCTACTATCAGGTGCAGACGCAGAAGATCGACCTCCAGCGCCAGATCCGGGAGATGGAGAACTCGCTCTCGCTGCTCATCGGCCAGCCTGGACAGACGATTGCCCGCAGCACCTTTGCCAACCAGAGCCTGCCTTCGGAGTTCTCTACCGGTGTGGGCATCCAGATGCTTGCCAACCGTGCCGACGTGCATGCCAACGAGATGGCTCTGGCACAGTGCTTCTATGACGTGGAGACGGCCCGCAGCCGCTTCTATCCGAACATCACCGTGACAGGTACCGCTGCCTTCACCAACAACAATGGCATGGTCAATCCCGGCAAGTGGCTCCTGTCGGCAGTAGGCTCCCTCGTGCAGCCCATCTTCCAGCACGGACAGATCGTGGCTGGCCTGAAGGTGGCCAAGGATAAGTACGAGCAGGCCTTCAACACCTGGCAGAACTCTGTCTACAAGGCTGGCAACGAGGTGTCCAACGCCCTGTCGTCCTACAATGCCTATACGGATAAGACCGTTCTCGACGCTAAGCGTGTGACCGTCCTCAAGCAGAATGTCGAGGATACCAAGAAGCTGATGGAGTCGTCGTCCAACACCACTTACCTGGAGGTGATCTCTGCCCAGAGCAACCTGCTCAACGCCGAGATCAATGAGGTCAGCGACCAGTTCAGCCGCATGCAGGCTGTCGTCAACCTCTACCAGGCCCTTGGTGGCGGTGCAAAGTAATTAGATAATTGTTTATGGTTTATAGTTTATGGTTTATAGATGATTACATGGCAAGCCCTTCCATGCGGTCAATAGTCTGTCTATAGTCATATCATCTATAAACTATAAACTTTAAACTATAAACTTAATAGTGAAAGAAATGAATGAAATAAGTCCAAAAGCCGAGATATCGCCAAAGGCCAAGATCGGCAACAACTGTAAGATATTCCCCTTCGTATATATCGAGGACGATGTGGAGATTGGTGACAACTGCATCATCTTCCCCTTCGTCAGCATCTGCGACGGCTCCCGTATCGGCAACAACAACAAGATCCACCAGGGCTCCGTCATCGCTGCCCTGCCGCAGGATTTCAACTTCCGCGGTGCCAAGTCGTATGTGGTGATTGGCGACAATAATGTCATCCGCGAGAATGTTGTCATCAACCGTGGTACCAACCGCGACGGCGTGACGAAGATTGGCAACAATAACTTCCTCATGGAGGGTGTCCATGTGAGCCACGACACCGTTATCGGTGACTACTGCGTCTTGGGCTATGGTGTGAAGATTGCAGGCGATTGTGAGATCCACAATGGCGCCATCTTCTCCAGTTCCGTCATCCAGAATGCCAAGACCCGTGTGGGGCGCCTGGCGATGGTCCAGGCCGGCACTACCTTCTCCCACGATATCCCGCCGTATGTCGTCGCTGGCGGCAAGCCCATCGAGTATGGCGGCCCCAACAATACGATGATGAACAATGCGGGTATCGACGAGAAGGTGCAGAAGCACATCGCCAACGCCTATCGTCTGCTCTTCCATGGAAAGACGAGCACCTTCGATGTGATCAATCAGATCCGCGAGCAGGTGCCCGACAGCCCAGAGATCCAGGACATCCTCCGTTTCCTGGAGACGACGCAGCAGGGCATCATGTGCAAGTAGTGCCCTTACCGCTACATCTATAAATAATAGCCCTCGCCATCATCGTGGCGAGGGCTATTATTGCAAAAACATTGTTTTTCATTCCAAGTTAGGCATACTGGGAAAAAGATGCTTCAAAAGCGTACTCTTACCAGACTGACGGGGGCCAGTAACGGATATGACCGAGAAATATTTGGAAGCCTCTTTGATAAGCCCCTCTATTGTGCGATTGAGATATAAGTTGTTAGCCATTGTTTATGCAATTTCGGAATTCCAAAATTACATACAATTGTTACAGGCGTTGTCGAGAGTGACGGCTCAGAGAAATCATAAATAAAGCCTCTTCCTCGTCTCTGGGCGGCGAGCGAGCCAGATGATTCGTATATTCAGATTATGTAAGCTATTATTACTTTTGTGTGATAATGATAAAATCCCATTTTTAATTTGAAATTAAAAAATATCTTCATAATGCCATATAAGTGTTTAACCAATTGAAAACCAATATAATAACCTATGGCATTTGCTTGTGTAAAATGCCATATAAATGCCATAATTGCCTAAAAACTTTACAAAAGAGAGTCTAAAATCGAGGAAACTATCGCTGAAAGCCTTTGTTTATAGGCAGTTCAGCAATAGCAAGGATAGTCTGTACTGACAGTTTAGCCCGGGTAAACTGTCAGTTTAGACTGGCTAAACTGTTAGTTTGCCCTATTTAAACTGTGATAAACTCCTATCGTTGACAGCTCGGAATAGCCTGTAAATAGTCGTTAATATGTAAGTAAGTTTCATGTTTTTGTGGTAATTATGGCATTTGTATGGCATTTCATACAAGCAAATGCCATAACTTATCTGCTTGATTATCAGCTTGTTAATTACAATAATGGCATTTCAACCCATTTTTCTATCATTTTCTTTTAGAATTTTCGATTGCACCAATTCGGCAGAGCTCCCAGTGATCAAAACCCCTCTTACAAACCCAGCGAATCCCTTGCCATCAGTCTTGGCAAGGGATTCGCTGATAGTAGGCAAGATGCTGCCTTTTACTTCATGATGTTCACCAACTCTACGATATCGGCTACATTTATATAGCCGTCGCCGTTGACATCCTTGGTGGCATCGTATTCCTGCGATGGCTCTATGATCTCCTTGGCCAGTTCGCTGATATCGTTTTCGTCTACAGAATCGTCGTCATTCACGTCGCCCTTCTTTGGGGGCATCTCCTCGAAGTGAAAGAAGTCCTTCCAGCCGTCGGTAGCCTTATAGGCAGCCTCCTTTCCGTAAGGCACTCGAAGCGTGATGTTTTGCTTCACCTCGTCACTAAAGACATTGCTGCTAATAGCATAGGGCTTTTTGATGTATGATGTCACCGACTTCACTCCTGTGCAACTGGCGAAAGCTCCATCTGCTATACTCTTCACCTTATTGTATATTACGATGTCAGGAGCATAGCCCTCATACACCACACCGTCTATGGCTGTAACAGGATAGGTCTTTTCCTGATAGGTAACTGTTTCTGGCATGTAATAGCCCCATGTTCCAGAATAGCCGCCTTTTAAGAAAGTGAGCTCGTCTCCATAAATCCTGTATAGATTGCCCTTGTCCAGAAAGACCTCTTCAGGTTCTGCCTCCACGATATACCGAAAATTCTTCCATCCTTCGGCAGTCTCATATTGTTCCTTTCTTCCAGAAGGTACACAGAGAATATGTGTTCTATGGCAATCATTGGCAAATGCATTAGGAGCCTCGGAAGGTGTCTGCATCTTTGTGACAAAATAGGCGTTGTTATAGCTGCTGAACACACTTTGACCAAGAGTTGGATTGCCACCTTCAAAGGTCACCTTTTCAATAGAGGCGCATTGCTGAAATGCGTTATCGCCAATAGACTTTACATGACTGGGGATGGTCACGCTCTTCAGACTTTTACATCCTCCCATGGCATATTCTATCACATTCTCTATGGAAGAAGGCACTGTCAGATCTTCAACAAGCTTTCCATCAAGATACAAATCATAAGCACCAAGATTGTTTTTTTTGATATTCATGAATGTACTGAGGTCTGTTATGTTTATTTTAGAAATCGGCAGTGGGTAGTCTCTTCCTCCGCTGGCTATTTCAACCAATGAAGAATTTCCGATATGTATAGTGCTCAGTTGACTATTCCAGAATCCGGACAGGTATTGTAGTTTCTCTGGTACAGTGATTTCCTTGATGGCCGTTCCTGAAAATGCAGGGCCCCAAAAACCAGTCTTAATCTCTTCTATTGCATTACCCAGCTTTAGTTCTTTCAAGTTTGTACAACCACTAAATGCTGCTGCTTCGATTAATGTCACTTCATCTGGGATGTCCAAAGATTCTATCTGTTTGCAGCCAGCGAAAGCACGTCCATAGATACGTTTAAGATGCTTATTGAACTTTACGGTAGTGATGTTTTCACAATTTGCAAATGCGAGCTCACCTATGTATTCCACGTTTGAATCATCTGGGAAGGTGACGGATTTCAAACCGACACATCCATAAAAGTTCAGATCACCGTGAATGGATGTCACCTCTTTCGGGATAACCAGATCAACCACTTCCTTCCCATCCAGATAAAGATGCCCGGCATAAGCCAGTGGATTTGCGTATGGGCCAAACCACCCCGAGGCAATACCGTTATAATAGAATGCGATGTTGCACCAAGCGGCTAAGTCTGAGATGTCTACGCGTTCCAAAGCCTCGCAATTGCCGAAGGCTTTATATTGAACCGCCTGCACCCCACTACCCATATAAACGGATTTCAGATTTTTACATCCTTCAAAAGCGAACGCTCCTATCTCTGTCACAGTATCAGGGATTCTAATAGATGTCAGACCTTCGCAATTGTCGAAAGCTTGACCTTCTATTACTACCAATTTGCTTGTTAAACTGTTTGGAAGAGAAACAGATGTAACATCGACGCATTGGGAAAAAGCATTCTGACCAATTCTGGTTACATCATATTCAACTTTGTCAACTGTAATACTGGGAGGAATAACGATATCTCCAGTGTATTTTTCGTCACCTGCCACAACTTCCACATTCGTTGTCGGTTTTAAGGCATCATTCAATATAATACGATAATACACTCCACCTATGTGGAAATCATAATTGGCAGCACCAATCGTTCCGCAAAGCATTACCAGCAATGTTAGTATAAATAGACTTCTCTTCATATTGATTATTTTTTATTGGTTAATTTTTCATCAGCTATTCCTTTTATGTCGTTTCTGTCATTATTCGAGTGCAAATATAGGCATTGTTTCTGAAAGTTCCAAATGTATTGGGGACAAAGATAATAAAAGTTTCTGAAACGGCCAAATGTTTTGGGCTAAATATGGGCCTGTGACTATTTCTGGCAAAAGTCAGTAGGAGGCGGTGCAGGGGATGCCGGCGGCGATGACGCGGTCGCGGATCTGGTCGAGCTGTTCGTGGGTGGCTTTCAGCAGGCCTTTGGTGGGCGTCTCGCGGTCGATGGTGTAGATCATCACCTGCTGGGGCTTGATCTCCTTGACGGCCTCCAGCCAGGGGACGACGTATTCATCGCCAGTATTGTCGACGGAATCCGATGGGCTTTGAGCATTGAGCTTTGGGCTTTGAGCATTGGGCGTTGAGGGTTGGATGTTGCCACGCATGAACATCGTCTGGATGATGACGTGGCCGCGGAAGGCCTTCAGACGGTCGATGATGAGACGCACGTCGTAGGTGCCGTTGGGGTGGTCTACCTTATTTATATATAGGGGGTCGACGGTGTCGAGTTTCTGGATGTTGTTGTCTACGAGCATTAGGGCGTCGTGGACAGCCTGGCGGTGGATCATCGTGGCGTTGCTGAGCACGCTGACCTTGGCCTGGGGGCAGTACTGGTTGCGCAGGCGGATGGTGTCGGAGATGATCTCAGCGAAGTGGGGGTGGCAGGTGGGCTCGCCGTTGCCGGCGAAAGTCAGCACGTCGGGCAACTGGTCGTCGGCCACCATCTGCCGCAACTTGGCTTCGAGCTTGTCGGCGACTTCCTCACGGGTAGGCAGAGGCAGGGTGGGGCGGTGGTCTTCGTTGAAGCCGCACTCGCAGTAGATACAGTCGAAGGAGCACACCTTGCCGTCAGCAGGCAGCAGGTTGATGCCTAAGGAGATGCCCAGTCGGCGGCTGTGTACGGGGCCGAAGATGGGCGATGGATAGATAATTGTACTCATAATGGGTGCAAAGGTACGAAGAAAATTGAAGAATGAAGAAAGAAGAGTGAGGAATCAGCCTGCTACATGCTTAAAATAGTTAAAACTTAGGAGGGCGGTAGCAAAAATCTTCATTCTTCATTCTTCATTCTTCATTATTATTTGTATCTTTGCAGCCGAATTCAAAGATTACGTACGTAAACCTACATGAAAAGACGACGTGAGAAGGCTGGCCACCGACAGGGTGTGCAGTTGGTGACCTTGTGTATCAGCACGGCGATGGTGCTTGTGCTGTTAGGGCTGGTGGTGTTCTCTGTGCTCACCTCCCGTAACTTGTCTGAGTGGGTGAAAGAGAACCTGACGGTGACGGTGGTGCTCCATGATGAGGTGACTACCAGCGATGCCAAGCAGTTCCGCAATGACCTGATCCACCGTCCGTTTGTGAAGTCTATCGACTACATCAGCCGCGAGCAGGCCTTGAAGGAGCAGTCGGAGGCGATGGGCTCCGATCCGTCGGAGTTCCTGGGTATGAACCCCTTTCCCGCCACGCTGGAGCTGCATCTGCAGTCGGACTATGCCAATGCCGACTCGCTGGCGTGGATTAGCGACGAGCTGCGGAAGAATGAGCATGTGACAGACGTGGCCTATCAGGTGGACCTGATGGATAGCGTGAACCGCAACCTGGCCAAGCTGAACATCCTGTTGCTGGTGCTGGCTGTGCTGCTGACATTCATCTCGTTCTCGCTCATCAACAATACGGTGCGCCTGAGTGTCTACTCACGACGGTTCCTCATCCACACGATGAAGTTGGTGGGCGCCTCGTGGGGATTCATCCGCAGGCCGTTTATGCAGCAGGGACTGCTGGTGGGTATTATCGCTGCGGTGATAGCCATTGCCGTGCTGGGCGGATGTGTGTATGCCCTCTACTACTACGAGCCGGGCGTGCTGCTGGTCATCACCTGGCGCGAGCTGGTGATTACGGCCTTGGCGGTGCTGGTGTTCGGACTGGTGATTACGCTGACGTGTTCGTATATCTCGGTAAACCGATTCCTCCGCATGCCGCCAGGAGAGTTGTATAAGATTTAATTGAGCTTTGAGCATTGAGCATTGAGCATTGAGCTTTGAGCATTGAGCATTGAACATTGAATATTGATAATTATGATGGATAAGAGAAATTTTGCATTTGACAAGACGAACTTCATCTTGCTTGCTGTGAGCATGGTGATCGTGGTCATCGGTTTCCTGCTGATGACGGGTCCTGCCTCTACGGATGCGGCCTATGAACCTGATATCTTCAGTGTCAGACGTGTCAAGGTGGCGCCTGTAGTGTGCCTCATCGGTTTCGTGTCGATGATCTATGCGGTTATCCGCAAACCAAAGCAGTAAGGTTGTAATTGAAGTTTATGGTTTATAGTTTAATACACTATAAACATTAAACTATAAACAAAAAGATATGGATTGGATTCAGACTGTTATCATAGCGATAGTGGAGGGACTGACGGAGTTCCTGCCTGTCTCGTCGACGGGACACATGATTATCACCCAACACCTGCTGGGCGTTCCGCAGGGTGATGCCTTTGTACATGCTTTTACCTTTATCATCCAGTTTGGTGCTATCCTCTCGGTGGTGTGTCTTTACTGGAAGCGTTTCTTCCGTTTCGACAACACACCTGCTCCGGAGGGCAGCACTTGGTGGCAGTGCCTCAAGCATCGCTACTATTTCTACTGGCTGCTCATCGTGGGTGTCATCCCTGCAGTGGTCATCGGCCTGTTGGCAAAGAAGTCGGGTCTGCTCGACTGGCTGCTCGACAGTGTGCTCGTCGTGGCAATCATGCTTGTGGTGGGTGGCGTGTTCATGCTTTACTGTGACAGGCTGTTCAACAAAGGCTCAGAGGCCAACAAGGTGAATGAGAAGCGGGCTTTCCGCATCGGCCTCTTCCAGTGTATCTCCGTGATACCCGGTGTGTCGCGCTCGATGGCCACCATCGTGGGCGGCATGGCACAGGGGCTGACCCGTCAGCGTGCTGCCGAGTTCTCGTTCTTCCTGGCTGTGCCGACGATGGCTGGTGCCACGCTGCTCGACCTGCTCGACCTGATGAAAGAAGATGCCTCGTGGGCAACACCGCATAACATCACCATGCTGATCTTAGGCTGTGTGGTGGCCTTCGTGGTGGCGCTGCTGGCCATGAAGTGGTTCGTGGCCTTCCTGTCGAAGTACGGCTTCAAGGCCTTCGGCATCTATCGCATCATCGTGGGTGGCATCATCCTCGTGATGCTGCTCACAGGACAATCATTAACAATGGTAGACTAAAATGAACTTCATCGAGGGAGGCTATATCTATATCAATAAGCCCTATCGCATGACGAGCTTCGGCGCGTTGGCCCACATCCGTTACGTGGTGTCGAAACGGCTCCATGTGAAGCGGGTGAAGATGGGGCATGCCGGCACCCTCGACCCCCTGGCCACAGGGGTGCTCGTGCTCTGTACGGGGAAGGCGACCAAACAGATAGAGAAGCTGCAGCTGCACACGAAGGAGTACACTGCCACCCTGCAGTTGGGAGCCACGACCCCCAGCTACGACATGGAGCACGACGTGGACAAGACCTATCCGACAGTGCACATCACAAGGGAACAGATTCTCGCGACGCTGCCCAGTTTTGTAGGTGACATCATGCAGGTGCCACCAGTCTTCTCGGCCTGTATGGTGGCTGGCGACAGAGCCTATGAGCTCGCCCGGAAGGGACAGGAGGTGGCTTTGGCAGCCAAACCGATACATATCGACGAGATAGAGCTTACCGCCTTCGACCCTGTGACGATGCAGATGTCCATCCGTGTGGTCTGCGGCAAAGGCACCTATATCCGTTCGCTGGCCCGCGATATCGGCGAGGCACTGGGGAGCGGCGCCTATCTGACGGCTCTCTGCCGTACCCGTGTCGGCGATGTCCGTATCGAGGACTGCCTCACGTTCGATGAGTTCCCCGCCTGGCTGGAGCAACAATTAGATAGTGAATCGTAAATTCGTAAATCGTAAATCACATAATGAAGTTATCACAGTTTAAGTTTAAACTCCCAGAGGAGTTGGTGGCCCTGGAACCGCCTATGCATCGCGACGAGTGCCGGTTGATGGTGTTGCACCGTAAGAGTGGCAAGATCGAGATGACGAAGCAGGATGAGGACGGCAACGACCTGAAAGACGAAGAAGGCAATCCTGTCTATCTCCAGTTCCGTGATATCCTTAACTACTTCGACGAAGACGATACGTTCATCTTCAACGATACAAAGGTGTTCCCTGCCAGGCTTTATGGTACCAAGGAGAAGACCGACGCAAAGATCGAGGTGTTCCTTTTGCGTGAGTTGAACCGCGAGCTCCGTCTGTGGGACGTGCTTGTGGAGCCTGCCCGTAAGATACGTATCGGCAACAAGCTCTTCTTCGAGGAAGACGGCCCGATGGTGGCAGAGGTCATCGACAATACCACCAGTCGCGGTCGTACACTGCGGTTCCTCTATGACTGTCCTCACGATGAGTTCAAACGAGAGCTCTTTGCCTTGGGCGCAGCCCCGCTGCCACGGTATATCATCGACCGCCGTCCGGCTACACCTGAGGATATGGATATCTTCCAGACCATCTACGCCAAGAACGAGGGAGCCGTCACTGCCCCTGCCACAGGACTGCATTTCAGTCGTGAACTGTTGAAGCGCATGGAGATCCGCGGCATCAACTTTGCCTATATCACCCTGCACTGCGGACTGGGCAACTTTGACGCCATCGAGGTTGAAGACCTGACAAAACATAAGATGTCGTCCGAGCAGATGTTTATCGGCAAGGAAGCCTGCGACATCGTGAACCGTACGAAACAGGCAGAGCACCGTGTTTGTGTTGTCGGGGTGAGTACAGCCCGTGCCACGGAGACGGCTGTCGGTACTGACGGCCTGCTGAAGGAGTTCGAGGGGTGGACTAACAAGTTCATTTTCCCGCCATACGAGTTCAGTATGTCTAATGCCCTTGTGGCCAACTTCTACCATCCAGAGTCGCCGATGATGATGATAGAGGCTTCGTTCGGCGGCTATGACAATGTGTATGAGTGCTATATGAATGCGCTGAAGAATGGATACAAGTTCGGTTGCTTTGGCGATGCACTCCTGATTGTCGATGATTGATATTGAGATAAGAGGTGAGAGGTGAGAGCAATGTCCATCGGGTGTATCTGGGGCTGGGGAGTAATCTTGGTGACAAGGCCCAGCATATCCGCAGGGCGATAGAACTGATCGGTGAGCGTGTGGGGCCGGTTGTGCGCCAGTCCACGCTCATCGAGACAGAACCTTGGGGCTTCGACTCTGAGAATAAGTTCCTCAATGGTGTCATCCTCGTAGAGACGACTCTCACACCACGTACACTCCTAAAGGAGACCCAGAGGATTGAGCGTCTTATTGGCCGACGAAAAAAGACTGTCTCGGCCTCTCCGCCCTCTCTTCTCCCTTCTTATGCCGACAGACCGATTGACATTGATATATTGCTCTACGACAATCTCACAATAGAAGAGCCAGACCTGAAGATCCCACATCCGCTGATGACTGAGCGTGACTTCGTTATGAAGCCCCTCGCAGAGATAAAAGAAAAAGTAACTAACAATTAAAACGAACATGAACAAAAAACTAATCTGCATGGTTGCAGCATTCGCCATCGTGCTGGGAGCCAAAGCCCAAGGCGACAATTGTTGCAAGGGCGCCAATCCTTACAAGAAGTACACAGAAAATCTGCCGTTCGAGATGCCTGAAGTGAAGGCTCCCGTTATCCCAGACAATAAAGTCTGCCTGAAGGATTTCGGTGCAGACCCCACAGGCATCGGCCTCTGTACCGAAGCCTTTGCCAAGGCTGTTGATGCGTTGACGGAGAAGGGCGGGGGGCACCTCATCGTGCCAGCCGGCGTGTGGCATACCGGGCCTATCGTGCTCAAGAGCAATATCGACCTGCACCTCGAGATGGGGGCAGTCATCCGTTTCGCTGCTGATGAGAATCTTTATCCCATCATCAAGACATCGTTTGAAGGGCTTGACACCCGCCGCTGTCAGTCGCCCCTCTCTGCCGTAGGTGCCACGAATATCTCCATCACGGGTGCTGGCGTCATCGACGGCAACGGACAGTACTGGCGACCGGTGAAGCGGGCGAAAGTGTCGGAGGGCATGTGGAAAGATGTCCTTGCCCGGCCCGGAGGCATTGCGATGCGTAAGGACTACTGGGTGCCCTCCGAGAGCTATGCCCGGGGTGAGAAGGGGGCCGATCTTAACGTGCCTGCCGCAAAGACTGACGAGGAGTGGAATGCCATACACCGTTTTCTACGTCCTGTGATGATCAGTCTGGTCAGTTGTAAGAACGTGCTGCTCCAAGGGGTGATCTTCCAGAACTCTCCTGCTTGGAACATCCATCCGCTGATGTGTGAGAATATTATTATAGATAATGTACTTGCACGCAATCCTTCTTATGCCCAGAATGGTGATGCCCTTGACCTCGAGTCGTGTAAGAATGCCCTTATCGTGAACTCCCGTTTTGATGCCGGTGACGATGGTATCTGCATCAAGAGCGGCAAGGATGCCGACGGGCGCAAGCGGGGTAAGGCCTGTGAGAATGTGGTCGTCGACGGTTGTACGGTCTTTGCCGGTCACGGCGGCTTTGTCGTGGGCTCGGAGATGAGCGGCGGTGTGCGCAACTTCAAGGTGAGCAACTGTCAGTTCCTTGGTACCGACGTGGGTCTGCGCTTTAAGTCGAAGCGTGGCCGCGGCGGACTTGTCGAGAATATCTATATCGATCATATCTCAATGATGGACATCATCACGGATGCTATCACGTTCAATATGTATTATGGTGGCAAGTCCGTCTCAGAGATGAAGGCTGCAGGTATCGAGCCCGACAACACCACGAAGGTAGCCGTTGACGAGACGACGCCCATCTTCCGTAATATCTTTATACAGGATGTCGTCTGCAATGGAGCCGGTCGTGCCATGGAGTTCAACGGCCTGCCAGAGATGCCTATCGACAATATCCGTCTGAAGAACATCACCATCCGTGCCAAAGAGGGGGCAGTGTTCCAGAATGTTACGGAGAACGTGTCGCAGGAGAATGTAAAGATTGTGCTTGAGTAACAAACAAAAAAGCCTCGCAAAAATCTTGCGAGGCTTTTTTGTTGCTTATCCGCCTTTTACTTACGCAGGCCAAGAGCCTTGATGATAGCGCGATAGCGATTGATGTCGTTGTTGTAGAGGTACTTCAGCAGCTTGCGACGCTTACCGACGAGCATCGTCAGCGAACGGGCTGTGGCGTAATCCTTGTGGTTCTTCTTCAGATGCTCTGTCAGATGAGAGATGCGATAGCTGAAGAGAGCAATCTGAGCCTCGGCAGAACCAGTGTCTGTGGTACTCTTACCATACTGACCGAAGATCTCTTCCTTTTTGGCTTTGTCTAAATACATAATTTAATAATGTGATTAATTGTTGTTTGCAAACACATCCTTCTGACGCGTTTCTGGCCTAATCACCAGCCGGTTTACGTCGTCGGATGCTTCGGATTTTCCGAAATGCGGGTGCAAAGGTACAACTTTTTTCCGATACTGCAAACTTTTTCGAAAAATATTTGTACCTTTGCACCCGCTTTTTGAAGTATATAGTTTGAAGTTTATAGTTTAGAGTTTAAAGTTTATAGTTTATAGACGATGCAGGATATCAGGAATATCGCAATTATTGCGCATGTAGACCATGGTAAGACGACGCTGGTCGATAAGATGATGCTCGCCGGGAATCTTTTCCGTGAGGGACAGAATCTCAGCAATCAGGTGTTGGATGCAAACGACCTGGAGAGGGAGCGTGGTATCACCATTCTCTCGAAGAATGTGAGTATCAATTGGAAAGGAGTAAAGATCAATATCATAGATACCCCGGGACACTCCGATTTCGGCGGTGAGGTGGAGCGTGTGCTGAATATGGCCGACGGTTGCCTGCTGCTCGTCGACGCCTTTGAAGGTCCGATGCCGCAGACACGCTTCGTGTTGCAGAAAGCCCTGCAGATTGGTCTGAAACCCATCGTCGTGGTGAACAAGGTGGACAAGCCTAACTGCCGTCCCGAAGAAGTGTATGAGATGGTGTTCGACCTGATGTTCTCGCTCAACGCCACCGAAGACCAGTTGGATTTCCCCGTCGTCTATGGCTCAGCCAAGAACGGCTGGATGGGTGAGGACTGGAAGACACCTACCGACAATATCACCTATCTGCTCGATAAGATCGTGGAGGTAATCCCCGCCCCGCAGCAGATCGAGGGAACGCCCCAGATGCTGATCACCTCACTCGACTACTCGAGTTATCAGGGGCGTATCGCCGTGGGACGTGTGCATCGCGGACAACTGAAGGACGGCATGCAGGTGACCATTGCCCATCGCGACGGCTCGATGGAGAAGACGAAGATCAAGGAGCTGCATACCTTCGAGGGTATGGGACATGTGAGGACCGACTCTGTGGACTGCGGAGATATCTGTGCCGTCATCGGCCTGGAGAAGTTTGAGATTGGCGACACCCTCTGCGACCTGGAGAACCCCGAGCCGCTGGCCCCCATCGCCATCGACGAGCCCACGATGTCGATGCTCTTCACCATCAACGACTCGCCTTTCTTCGGTAAGGAGGGAAAGTTTGTGACCTCCCGCCATATCAACGACCGTCTGGAGAAGGAACTGGAGAAGAACCTCGCCCTTCGCGTGGAGCCCTTCGAAGACTCTACCGATAAGTGGATTGTCTCAGGCCGTGGCGTACTCCACCTTTCGGTGCTTGTGGAAACCATGCGCCGCGAGGGCTATGAGTTGCAGGTGGGACAGCCGCAGGTGATCTATAAAGAGATTGACGGAAAGAAGTGCGAGCCGATCGAAGAACTGACGATTAATGTGCCGGAAGAGTTCTCGTCGAAGATGATTGATATGGTGACCCGCCGTAAGGGTGAGATGACATCGATGGAGAATCAGGGCGAGCGTGTAAACATCGAGTTCGATATCCCCTCGCGTGGTATCATCGGTCTGCGTACCAATGTGCTGACTGCCAGTCAGGGCGAGGCCATCATGGCCCACCGCTTCAAGGAGTACCAGCCCTATAAGGGTGAGATAGAGCGCCGTGTGAACGGTTCGATGATCTCGATGGACACGGGCAACGCTTTTGCCTATGCCATCGACAAACTGCAGGACCGTGGCAAGTTCTTCATCGATCCGGGCGAGGATGTGTATGCTGGTCAGGTGGTCGGCGAGCATGTTCACGACAACGACCTCGTGGTGAATGTCTGCAAGGCCAAGCAACTGACGAATGTCCGTGCCTCTGGTACTGATGACAAGGCCCGCATCATCCCGAAGACGGTGATGTCGTTGGAGGAATGTCTGGAGTACATCAAGCAGGATGAACTCGTCGAGGTGACCCCGAAGTCGATGCGTATGCG
>CAMNPN010000103.1 GCA_946548085.1 uncultured Prevotella sp.
TTTTGCCTGATATTTTTAATATCAAGGCCTTATCGAGATGTTAATATATGTAACCCTGCTTCAAAAAGAGTCACTTTTTCAGTGGGCTCTATAAGGGGGGCTTAAGTATAGAGGGGACAGAGCCCTTAGTCTGGCGGGCGATACCCTCTACGGTGGTGACTGTCTCCTGATCACAGGAACGGTTCTGCTGATCATTTTTTCGTTAAAATATTTGGAGTATTCAGAAAAAGTTCGTAAATTTGCAACAGAATCTAAATAACTATATGTCATGACTATCAACGCAAAAAATATCGGTATGAAAAAGGAAATCATCTGCATCATCATGGTGCTTGGAATGGCAGTAGCCACCCATGCACAGACTAACCCCCAACCCGGGTACATCATCACCAATGAAAACGATACGATCTGGGGTACAATCGACTATCTGTCGGATTTTCAGAACCAGAGAGCCTGCCTGTTCAAGGCAGATGGTGCTCAGACATATCGAGAATACAAGCCCGCTGATATCAGTGGCTACCGCCTCAGCACCAGCGGCATCTTTTATGTAACACGCACCTTCGTCATTGGTGATGCCGAAAGGGCGGTGTTTGCCGAGTACCTGCTTCAAGGAGGCGTCAGCCTGTACTATGCACGCGATGTCCATACCCAGTATTATTTCTGGGTTGACGAGGACGGCAAGACGGCAAGGATGGTCTACGACGGAGAAAGGAGCAACTTGTCCTCAGACGACCGTCAGCTCAGGAAAAGCAGAATTATTGAGGTTAGTCAGTTGCTGGGCAGGAGTGCCGAAGCCCAAAAGCGGTTGTGGAAGACGAACTACAGTGCATCTGACCTGATAGACCTGACTCGAGAATATGACGAGACATACTGTACGGATGCTGGCGACTGCATACAGTTCAAGTCTGACACGAAGAAGAGGACTGGCCTTAAAGTCAGGCTGCGGGTGGAGGCAGGTGTCGATTTCAACACCGTCAGGAACAAGCACTATACAGGCGAAAACTGGATTGAAACAAGTTGCACATACCCATATTTCGGCATAGGGGCAGACTTGAACCTCCCTCGCTTCAGCAGACTGCTAAACTTAGAAACTTTGCTGAAGATTGACAAGAAGAGTGGTTCACACGAGGAGGTGGATTATCTGAAGAAGGTGACCTCCATGCACTTCGAATACTACGATCTGGAGTTGCAACTTGGCCTTGCGGTCCGGTTTCTTCCTAATAGCATGGTGCGACCATTCGTCAGAGGAGGTCTTTCTGTCAACGAAATGCTTGGCATCAAGACGGAGAATATGGAACACTACAAGATCGGACGACACGAACAGGATTTCCGAACCAGGCTCGGCATGGGCTACTATGTTGGCATCGGCGCCGACATCTCAGTGAAAGGCCACACCATACGGATAGCCGGGAACTATGTGACACACAATAATGATGACATGGCCATCCTGACGAAGAGCAGAGCCTTTTCCGTCGGCATCGGCTTCTGTTTCTAGTGGACGGCCAGCCTATGGCCGACTGCCGACACAATGACAGAATTGGGGTCGGGCATGGCGAAAAAGATGGAAAATATTTGGCTATTACGAATATAATGACTATCTTTGCAGCAAACTTAGTAAGTCTGCATAAATGAGAAGATCATCTTTATTTGTATTTTTATTCATCATGGCGATGTCTGCTTTCGCATTCGGAGCAGGCCTGGCCTATGGCGCAAACCTCTTTGCCGACGATGAGACAGAGACTGTAGACGGCCCGGCTGCTGAAAGCGAGGAGCCCGAAGAGGAAGAACCCGTAGAGAACTTTGCAGCCGACGGCGTGATGTATCACGTGACGGGCGACGGCATCGTGGAGGTGGAAGGCGCCGAAGCGGGTGCCACGGCTATCACCATCGCCAAGGAGGTGAAATATGAGGACGTGACCTATCGGGTGACCTCTATTGTGGAGAAAGCCTTTGGCGGGCATGCCACACTGACGAAGGTAGACATCAGCGAGGGTGTGGAGAAGATTGGCGACGCTGCCTTTGAAGGCTGTCAGCTGTTGGAAAGCGTGACCATCCCGAAGAGTGTGAAGGAGCTCGGCAAGACGCTGCTGAAGGACTGTGGCCGCCTGAAGACGGTGGTGATAGGCTGCGACGTTAAGGAGATAGATAAAAACCTCTTCATGAACTGCGCGAACCTGGAAACGCTCGAGATACAGGGCGACATCAAGCTGATAGCCGAGTCGGTGATGGAAGGTCACAAGCGGCTGACGACGGTGACACTCGGCGGCAACGTGGACGAGATAGGTAAGAAGGCCTTTAAGGATTGTGTGAGTCTGAAGACATTCGGCCTCGACAAGCGAAAGGTCGTGAAGAAGCTCGGTGAATCGGCCTTTGAAGGGTGTACGAGTCTTGAGAGGTTTTACGTTTCAGGCAGCGTAGAGGTAATCGAGAAGACGGCCTTCAAAAACTGCGAGAAGTTGACCGAGATAGAGATAGAGACAGGCGTCGAGGAGATTGGCGAGTCGGCCTTCGAGGGTTGTAAGAGCCTTACGGAGATAACCATCCCCAGCACCGTGAAGAGGGTGGGCGAGACGGCCTTTAAGGACTGCGTGAAACTGACGACAGTGAAACTGGAGGAGGGCGTCGAGGAGATTGGAAATTCGGCTTTCGAGGGCTGTGGCGAACTGAAGATGGTGTCAATCCCTGCCTCTGTGAAAGAGATTGGCGAGTCTGTGTTTGAGGGCAGTAGCCTGGAAGACATGACTATCCCCGCCTCGATGAAAATCGTAAAAGACGGGGCTTTCAAGAACTGCACAGGTCTGAAGACGCTTACCATAGAAGAGGGCGTGGAGGAGATCGGCAAGAGTGCCTTCGAGGGCTGCAGCGGTCTGACAGAGCTGGTGATTCCGAAGACGGTGACAACCATCGGCGAAGCTGCCTTCAAGGACTGTGAGACCATCGAAACGCTCGATCTGGGCAAAGGTCTGGAGATGATCGGCGAGTCAGCCTTCGAGGGTTGTAAAGCCCTGATAAAGATAGCTATACCAGAAACGGTGACAGCGATTGGTGAGGCTGCCTTTAAGAGCTGTGAGGCTGTCGACTCCCTGTTCCTGGGCGAGGGGCTGAAGACGATTGGCGAACAGGCTTTTGCGGGCTGTAAGCAGCTTGAGTGGGTGGAGGTGATGCTCGCCGAGCCCCTCAACATTGGCGTCAGCACATTTGAGGGCATCCACGACGAGGCCATATTGAAGGTGCCCAAGGGTTCGCGAGCCGTCTATATGAAGGCAGAGGGCTGGGCCACACACTTCGCAAAGATCGTTGGCGGAGAATTCAAAGTGACTATCATGTCTACCGGCGATGGCGAGGCTGTCTGCCTGCGCGATTCGTTGCTGGGTGAACCTGTCAATATGGAACTGAGCGACGGTGACACCCTTGCCGTAAGAGACAACACGCTGGAGCTGACCTTCATGGAGGGCGACTCGGTGAAGGTGGCCTTCATCTCGGACGAGGGCTATCAGATCATGGATGTGACGGTGAACGAGCGCGTGGTAAGCGACAGCCTCTTTGCCGACATATATGCCGCCGACACGCTCAGCACGGAGAAACCCCGAAACGGCGAATACACCATCGCCTACGTCGACCAGGACTATACGGTGGGCGTGGCCTACGAGCGCATACACTATCGGCTGACCGTCGTCGCCATCGGTAAAGGTACGGTCAATCTGCAGGAGCAGTCGGTGGAGGACACGACGGCCGTGTTCAGAATAGAAGACGGACTCGACGCCTTTGTCACCTTCAGTCCTGCCGACAAGTGGCGCATCAAATGTGTCACCCTCGATGAAGAGGAGATCACCTCGGAACTGGCTAAATACCAGTACAACATCAAGAACATCAAGAAGAACACGACGCTCGTGGCTGAATATGAGGAGATTCCTATCAATAAATATATCCTGACGGTGTATGTAGCCGGCAGCGGTGAGGTGGCCGTCGATGGAGAGACGGTCATACGCGACGACTCATGGTCGGCATTCTTCAACGAGGACACCACAGCCGTGCTCACCTTCAGACCCGACGAGGGCTATATGACAAAGTACCTGCGAGTGAACGGCAGCGACGTGACTGCCGCCATCGCTGACAACCAATACACTATCACCGGCATTCGATCAGACATCAACGTGAACGTGTCGTTTGCCGCGGCAGAGATGAGATTCTCCGTCGACGGCATCAACTATCAGGTATCATCGTTTGCCGACCATCAGGTCATAATCACCTCGGCCGAAAACAAGCAATTGATAGAGGTGCCTGCAAGCGTGACATACGATGGCAGTACGTGGCAGGTGACGGGCATCAGAGAAGACGCCCTGGCAGACTGCTCCGACCTGGCAGCCCTGATATGGAACCCGTCTACACCATTCAAGGCACTCGTAGGCAATCCTAACTTCCTGCTATACGTGAGCGATGCACGATACGTGGCCTGGGCAGACCAGAATGCCGTCATCGACGGTAAGGCTGGGACGATCACACTGACAGACGCTGCCGACGGCAACGACTTCTACTGTCCGCGAGCCTTCACCGCCCAGAAGATCTCCTACACCCATAACTATGCGATGGAAACAGGCATCACCGAGGCAAAGGGATGGGAAACCATCGCCCTGCCTTACGACGTGCAGACTATCAGTCACGCCAGTGCAGGAACCATTACGCCGTTCAAGGCGTGGACTGCCGAGAGTGAGACGAAGCCTTTCTGGCTCTATGAACTGACAGCCAGCGGTTACCAGGAGGCTGACGGCATCAAGGCAAATACACCGTATGTGATAAGCATGCCCAACAACAGCCTGTATCTGACCGACTATAGGATCGTGGGTAAGGTAACCTTCTCTTCGGAGAATGTGGAAGTAAAGGCCTCCGACGACCTGCACAGCGCCAAGTATGGCGACAGGACGTTTGTGCCCTGCTTCACGAATGTGGACGATGCGTCGGTGATGGCACTCAACGTAAACAACGACTACGTGAGATACACCTCAGACGACATGGGTAGCAAGTTCGTGAAAGGACTCCGCACGGTGCATCCCTTCGAGGCTTATATGACCACCACCTCAGGCACCCGTTCGATCGGCGTGCTCGACGGCATGACTACTGCCATTAAGAGCATACAGAGCATGATCGACGAGCGCGGCGAAGGCGTCAGAGTATATGACCTGCGCGGCATGCTCGTCAAGCGAGCAGCCTCGCTGACAGAGGCCCGGAGTGGACTGCTGCCTGGTGTGTATGTGGTCGAAGGAAAGAAAATGATTATTAAATAGGAGAGGAGACAGGAATATGATTGATATAATGAAGAAACCGGCAAGTTACGTGTTGAAGATGGTTCTCGCCATTTCGCTTTTTCACCTCTTCACCCTTTCACTCACTGCCTGTGGCGGTGGCGACGATGACGATAGTGACGGCAATACAAAGCCTGACTATATAGCAGCCAACGAAGAGATGGACATGCCCGACGCCAACGTGGTGGCGCTCTCTATCAAAGCCAACTGCAAATGGATGCTCTACGTAGACGCCGAGTGGCTGACGGTAGATCCGGCCACGGGAGAGAACAACGCTAAGGTGACGCTCACGGCCAGTCCGAACAAGACGGGCGAAGAACGAACGTGTACCATCTTTATGAGAAACGAGACGAACACGCTGGAGCGAACAGTTGTCGTGAGTCAGAAACCGGCTCCCAACAATAGTTTTGTACCTCTGCCGGGTGAGAATCCGTTGCCAGAGTGAGTTTAAGGTTTATTGTTTAGAGTTTATAGTTTAATTTAGAGTTTAAAGTTTATAGTATATAGATAATGAAACAGACAATTTTAGTAACAGGCGGTACGGGCTTCATCGGAAGCCATACGACCGTCGAACTGCAGGAAGCAGGCTATGAGGTGGTCATCATCGACAACCTCTCTAATTCTAATGCAAACGTAGTAGATGGTATTGAGAAGATCACGGGCATCAGACCCGCCTTCGAGAAGGTGGACTGCTGTGACATGGAGGCCTTGGAGGGTATCTTCAAGAAGTATCCGAAGATAGAGGGCATCATCCATTTCGCCGCATCAAAGGCTGTAGGGGAGAGTGTGGAGAAACCGCTGTTGTACTACCGTAACAACCTTACCTCGCTGATCAATCTGCTGGAGCTCATGCCGAAGTACGACGTGAAGGGCATCATTTTCTCGTCCAGCTGTACCGTCTACGGTCAGCCGTCGGAGGAGAATCTGCCCGTGACGGAGAATGCACCCATTCAGAAGGCCCTGAGTCCCTATGGCAACACGAAGCAGATCAACGAGGAGATTATTCAGGACTATATCCACTCGGGAGCGCCCATCAAGAGCGTCATCCTCAGATACTTCAACCCCATTGGTGCCCATCCATCAGCACTCATCGGTGAGTTGCCCAACGGTGTGCCTATGAATCTCATACCCTTTGTCACTCAGACGGCTATGGGCATCCGTGGACAGTTGAAGATATTCGGCCACGACTACAACACGCCCGACCATACCTGTATCCGTGACTATATCTATGTGGTGGATCTGGCCAAAGCTCATGTGAAGGCTATGGAACGCGTGCTCGACAAGCCCGAGACCGACGCCGTAGAGGTGTTCAACATAGGTACTGGTAAGGGACTGTCTACCTTAGAGGTGGTAGAAGGTTTTGAGAAAGCCACTGGTGTGAAGGTAAACTGGACGTATGCGCCCCGTCGTGAGGGCGATATCGAAAAGGTATGGGGAAATGTTGACAAGGCAAATAAGGTGCTCGGCTGGAAGGCAGAGACGCCGACGGAAGAGGTGCTGAAGAGTGCCTGGAAATGGCAGCAGAAGCTCCGCGAAGACGGCATACAGTGATTGCTTAGTCATATTCACAGTTTAGAGTTTAGAGTTTATTGTTTATAGTTTAGAGTTTATAGTTTATAGATGAAATGTTCTATAGGCTGAATAGCTTGCAGAGCTATTAACTCTTAACAATAAACTATAAACTCTAAACTTATAAACTCTTTATTATTAGCTATGGACTATGATAGCTTTGTCAATGTCTTAAATGTTCCTTCGCCGTCGAACATATCGAGTGAGACGGGTTGGCGGAAAAGTCCGAAGAGGGAAGAACCAGAGCCTGACATGGCTGCATAGACAGCCCCCAGGTCGTATAGCTTCTCTTTGATGGCAGCAATCTCCGGATGGAGGGCAAAGACACTCCGTTCGAAGTCGTTTGTAAGCCTGTCGCGCCATGTTTCCACGGGCTGCATCACAATGTCGCGGCAGTTCTCTGCCGGATGCTGGGGTGTGATCAGCGAGAAAGCCTCCTTGGTGGATACAGGAATGTCTGGACGAACAACGGCCAGATACCAGCCGCTCAGGTCGAGCGCGATAGGTTCGAGCTTTTCGCCGATGCCCTCAGCATAGCAAGGTCTGTTGAGAATGAAGAAGGCACAATCTGCCCCCAGACGGGCTGCATAGTCGATCATCTGTTCATCCGAAAGTTCCAGACGGAACATCCTGTTGAGCAGGGTGATCATAAATCCGCAGTCGCTGCTGCCGCCGCCCATACCTGCCTGTGTGGGGATGCCTTTGTAGAGATGGGCGTGGATACGGGGCAGGGTGGGGAAGTCGTGCTTCAGCAACTGATATGCCCGAACCACGAGGTTACGCTGTTCGTCACCGTCGATTGCAATGTTCGTCACCTTCAGGTCGCAGTCTACGGAAGAGGGGAACTGTCTGTCCATCTCAAACACCTCGAGGGCGTCGCAGATGGGTACGGGATAGAAGACAGTTTCCAGGTTGTGGTAGCCGTCGGGGCGACGCTCAACGACATTCAGTCCGAGGTTGATCTTGCAAATAGGATGGGTTATCATTCGGCTGGTTTTATTATATGATTATACGTTAGGCGCACTGCCACCTTTCGGTGCACTATTGTCACCGCCTTTCTTCGCACGATGACGGTGTTTCTTCTTGCCCTCCGTCTGACCGCCTTGTGGCTTCGCCTGACTGTTCTTGCCGTCACCCTTTGAATGCCAGCGACCGTGCCGGCGGGTATTGGAACGTTTCTTCTCGCGCTTAGTGTAGACGGGAGCTTCGCCAAGGCCCTCCGGCAGCGGAATCTTCTCAACCTCTTTGCCGAGGAAGTGTTCAATCTGCTGGAAACGATAGATGTCTGCCTCACTAACGAAGGTGATAGCCTCGCCGTCGCGGTCGGCACGGGCTGTACGGCCGATGCGGTGTACATAGTCTTCGGCATCGTGGGGAACATCGTAGTTGATCACGATGCGGATATCGTCGATGTCGATGCCTCGCGCCACGATGTCCGTAGCCACGAGTACGTCGGTCTGCCCGGCCTTGAAGCGATACATCACTTCGTCACGTTCCTGTTGCGAGAGGTCGGAGTGCATCTGGTCGCAGTTGATGTGCATCTGCTTCAGCGAACGGGTTATCTCCTTCACCTTCTCCTTCTTTCCAGAGAAGATGATGACACGCTGAAGGTCGCCCTGTTTGAAGATATGGTTGATGATCTTCAGTTTCTGCGGGTCGTAACACACGTATGCCTGCTGGTGAATCTTCTCTGCCGGCTTTGAGACGGCAATCTTTATCTCAACGGGATCGTGGAGTAATGTCACGGCCAGTTCACGGATCTTCGGTGGCATCGTGGCAGAGAACATGATACGCTGGCACGACTGCGGCAGCTGCTGCACGATCTTCATGATGTCATCGATAAATCCCATGTCGAGCATGCGGTCGGCCTCGTCGAGCACGAAGAACGAGCATCGGCTCAGGTCGAGGTTGCCCACCTTGAGATGGCTGAGCAGTCGGCCTGGCGTGGCGATGAGCACGTCGGCACCAAGGCGCATGCCTCGCAGCTCCTGCTCATAGCGTCCACCGTCGTTACCACCATAGACGGCCACCGACGACACACCGTCAAGGTAGTAGCCGAAGCCCTGCATGGCCTGGTCGATCTGTTGGGCGAGTTCTCGCGTTGGTGACATCACGACGCAGTTGATGGCGTCGCGTGGGAAGCCGCCGTCGTCGAGCATTGAGAGGATCGGCAGCAGATAGGCCGCCGTCTTTCCTGTACCTGTCTGTGCCACACCTAATACGTCGTAGCCGTCGAGGATTTCCGGGATGCAACGCTCCTGAATGGGGGTCATGTCGTCGAAGCGCATGTCGTAGAGCGCGTCGAGGATATTATCGTTCAGATATGTTTCTTCAAATTTCACGTCAAATAATCTTATAAACTATAAACTTTAAACTATTAATTCGGCGCCTGCCGATAGCAGAAGTATGCGATAACTGCATAGAGGATGTTTGGGATCCACGCTGCCAGCATCGGCGGTGTGTCGGCGTTGATGGCAAAGGTAGAACTGATGGTCTGCAGGAGGATATACGAGAATGAGAGAGCCAGTCCGATACCCAGATACATTCCCATGCCGCCCTTTCGTTTCCTACTTGACAGGCTGACACCGATGATCGTCAGGATAAACGAGGCGAAGGAGGTGGCGATGCGCTTATGATACTCCACCTCATACTGCACCACGTTGCCTGATGCCCTTTCTGTCTGCTTGGTGATATAGTCGCGCAACTCGTCGGAGGTGAGCGTCTCCTGCTGTCCTTTCGAATAGACCAGATCCATCGGCTCCATCTGGATGAGCGTGTCGATGACAGCGCCCGACTTAATCTCCTCGCGCAATCCCTTCAGCGTACGGATCTTGTAGTTCTGCGCTTTCCAGTGGAAGCGGTCTTCGCTGATGGAGTCGTAGCGGATGGTCGAGGCAGTCATGTGACTGACGAGCTTCTTCTTCTCAAACTTGTCGAGCGAGAAGCCATAGCCTGTCTTCGTGTTGTTGTCGTATTGCTGGATATAGGCAATGATGCCTGGTCCCACCATCAGCTGCACGTTGCTGGCCGACGTAATCTTCTTGTTGTTCTTGTATTTCGACTCAAACTCCTGTCTGACCACCGTTCCGTGCGGGATGATATAGGCGCCGAGGTAGAAGTTCACCAGGGCGATGAGAGCGGCAGAGAGCAGGTATGGCCGCATGAGCCGCTTGAAACTCACTCCAGCGGCGAGCATCGCGATGATTTCGGAGTTACCTGCCAGCTTGGAGGTGAAGAAGATGACGGCGATGAAGACGAACAGCGGCGAGAAGAGATTGGAAAAATAAGGAACAAAGTTGGCATAGTAGTCGAACACGATGGACTTCAGTGGTGCACCGAAGGTGGTGAATTTCGACAGGTTCTCGTTGACGTCGAAGACGATGGCGATAGAGATGATGAGGAGGATGGAGTAGATATAGGTGCCGATAAACTTGACGACGATATACCTGTCGAGCCGTGACAACAGGCGCCAGGGATTCAGATGTCGCATCCAGCGGAGATCCTTCCGCAGGAGGCGCCCCGTCTTACGTAGCCATACTCTGAAATACTTACTCTTTTTCACTATTCACTATTTTTTATCTCCGCTGTCCAAGTTGTTCTATCACCGACCGTTTCCATGCCACGAAGTCACCGGCCAGAATATGCTGGCGTGCATCGGTCACCAGCCGCAGGTAGAAGGCGAGGTTATGGATAGAGGCAATCTGCATGGCCAGCAGTTCCTGGGCCTTGAAGAGGTGGTGAAGATAGGCCTTCGAGTGCAGACGGTCTATCTCACAGCCCTCCGGGTCGATGGGTGAGAAGTCGTCTTCCCACTTCTTGTTGCGCATGTTCATCGTACCCTCATAGGTGAAGAGCATGGCATTACGTCCGTTGCGTGTAGGCATCACACAGTCGAACATGTCCACCCCCCGCTCGATGGCTTCGAGGATATTCTGCGGCGTGCCCACGCCCATCAGATAACGCGGCTTGTCCTTGGGCAGGATCTCGTTTACCACCTCAATCATCTCGTACATCACCTCTGTCGGTTCACCCACGGCCAGGCCTCCGATGGCATTACCGTCGGCACCGATGTCGGCCACATGCTTGGCTGCCTCCTGGCGCAGGTCCTTAAACGTACAACCCTGTACGATGGGGAACAGGCTCTGCTCATAGCCATAGAGGGGCTCCGTCTCACGGAATCGTTTCACGCAACGCTCCAACCACCGTTGTGTAAGTCTCAGACTCTTAGCGGCATACTGATAGTCGCTTTGTCCTGGAGGACACTCGTCGAAGGCCATCATGATGTCGGCACCGATGATGCGTTCCGTGTCCATTACATTCTCGGGTGTGAAGATGTGTTTCGAGCCGTCGATATGACTGCGGAACTCGCAGCCCTCTTCGCGCAGCTTGCGGATACCGGTCAGCGAGAACACTTGGAATCCGCCACTGTCGGTGAGTATCGGACGATCCCAGGTATTGAACTTATGCAGTCCGCCTGCCTTGCGCAGGATGTCGAGTCCCGGACGCAGATACAGATGATAGGTGTTTCCCAGGATGATCTGTGCCTTCACCTGCTCCCGCAACTCGGAGAAGTGTACGCCTTTCACGCTGCCTGCCGTGCCGACGGGCATGAAGATAGGCGTCAGAATCTGTCCGTGGGCCGTCTGTATCACTCCGGCCCTTGCATCACTGGCGGGATCTGTTTGTTGTATCTTAAAAGTCATTCTGTGGCGGCTGCAATTTATTCTCTTTTCACTTATTCTTCTTTTCCTCTTCTTCAGGGATGGTGAAGTCGAGCGGCTTGGCGACAATCTCGTCGGTCAGGGCGAAGTCCCATACGTCCTGTACATTTTCCACATAGTGGAAGGTGACGCCCTTGACATACACCTCGGGAATCTCATTGATGTCCTTCTCATTCTCGCGACACATCACGATGTCTGTGATGCCGGCACGCTTGGCGGCGAGGATCTTCTCCTTGATGCCACCCACGGGCAGAACCTTTCCGCGGAGAGTGATCTCTCCCGTCATGGCCGTGTTCTTACGAACCTTGCGCTGTGTGAGAGCCGAGGCGATCGAGGTGGCGATGGTGATGCCTGCCGACGGGCCGTCCTTCGGTGTAGCTCCTTCCGGCACATGGATATGGATGTTCCAGTAGTCGAAGATGCGGTAGTCGATGTTCAGCTTGTCGGCATGGGCCTTCACATACTCCAGGGCGAGGATGGCCGACTCTTTCATCACGTCGCCCAGGTTGCCCGTGAGCGTGAGTTTTGAACCTTTGCCTTTCGAGAGCGAGGTCTCGATGAAGAGAATCTCTCCGCCGACACTCGTCCAGGCCAGTCCTGTCACTACGCCGGCATAGTCGTTGCCTTGATAGATGTCGCGATAGAATGGCGGTTTGCCCAACAGGTCTTCAACCTCCGTGGGCGTAATCTTATGATAGCCGACGTTGTCCTCCAGCTGCCGTTTGTAGGCGATCTTCCGGAGGGCTTTGTCTATCTGCTTCTCCAACTGTCGGACACCACTCTCACGCGTATAGCGCTCTATGATCATCTCGATGGCATCCTTTGTGAAGGTGGGCTTCAGGTCGCGTTCCGTCAGACCGGTATTTTCCAGCTCGCGAGGTATCAAGTGTCGCTTTGCTATTTCGTACTTTTCCTCTGTGATATAGCCACTTACCTCGATGATTTCCATACGGTCGAGTAGGGGACGGGGGATGGTTGAGAGGTTGTTGGCCGTGGCGATGAAGAGCACCTTCGACAGGTCGTAGTCCACGTCGAGGTAGTTGTCGTGGAAAGCGTTGTTCTGTTCGGGGTCAAGCACTTCGAGCAGTGCCGAGGCAGGGTCGCCGTTGTTGGTCATCTGCGTCACTTTGTCGATTTCATCGAGGATGAAGACAGGGTTGCTCGACCCGGCCTTCTGGATCGACTTGATGATGCGTCCGGGCATGGCACCGATGTATGTGCGGCGATGGCCGCGGATCTCTGCCTCGTCGTGCAGACCGCCTAATGACACGCGGACATACTTGCGCTTCATAGCCGAGGCGATGCTTTTGCCCAGCGAGGTCTTGCCGACACCCGGAGGACCGTAGAGGCAGATGATGGGCGACTTCAGGTCGCCGCGCAGGGCCAGCACTGCCATGTATTCAAGTATACGCTCCTTCACCTTCTCCATGCCGTAGTGGTCGCGGTCGAGAATCCGCTTGGCACGCTTCAGGTTCAGGTCGTCTTTCGTGTATTCCTCCCACGGCAGGCTGACGAAGGTCTGCAGATAGTTCAGCAGTACGTTGAACTCCGGCGACTGCGGATTCAGGTTGTCCAGCTTGTCGGCCTCCTTGTAGAACACCTTGCTCACCTCGAGAGGCCATTTCTTCTCCTTCGCCTTCTTCAGCAGTTCTATCTTCTCGGGCGTCGTCTCGCCGTTGCCTATCTCTGCCTGCAGGTTCTTGATCTGCTGCTGCAGGAAGTAGTTGCGCTGCTGCTCGTCGAGGTCCTCGCGGGTTTTGTTGCGGATGTTGGCCTTCAGGTTCTGAAGGTTGATCTCGCGGTTGATGATCTTCATCACGCTGAACAGGCGCTCCTTCACCAAGTCCATCTTCAGCAGGGTCATCTTCTCCTTCACCGAGAACGGCATGTTCGAGCACACGAAGTTCAGGGCCATCACGTTGTGCGAGATATTCTTGATGGCAAACGACGCCTCGTCGGGGATTTCTTCGCTGATGTTGATATACTCGTTCACCATGTTGCGCAGGTCCTCCATGGCCGTATTAAACTCGCGGTCTTTCTTTTCAGGCTCGATGTCGTCTACCGGTGTGACGATAGCTTCCAAGTAGGGGGATCTATTGACGACGGTCTCCATACGGAAGCGTCCCAGGGCTTGCACGATGGTCGTGATATTACCGTTGGGCAGGGTGAGCTCTTTCATCACCTTCGCATACACACCGTACTCGTAGAGGTCCTCCTGGAGTGGAAAGTCTACGTCAGGATCACGCTGGCAGACGATGCCGATGATCGAGCCTGAACGCTCTGCCTTCGTCACCAGGCGCTTGCTGGCTTCTCGGCCGATGAGGATGGGCGACACCACTCCCGGGAACAGTACAAGATTGCGTACGGTCAAAATGGGCACCTTCTCAGGGATGTCCACATTGAACAGATCCTTTATGTCGCCGTCGACGTCGGCTATCATCTGAAATGCTGTTTCACTTGACTTATTGCTCATAATCTGTGTTTAATTCAATTTTCCAGTTCTTCAAAATTTCAATTACTCAACTTCTTACCTTTTATATAAATTGGGTGCAAAGTTACTACTTTTTTTTGAAACCTCTCTGAATAAACCGAATTATTTGCCTACAAATAAAGATTAATAAACATTTGTGAGCAAAAAACATCCGATTCTGCCGGTTTATTCACAAGATTTTAGTAACTTTGCCCGCTGAATATGGCCAATAGTTACTTCCAATTCAAGCGTTTCACCGTCTGTCAGCAGCATTGTGCGATGAAGGTGGGCACCGACGGCACGCTGCTCGGTGCCTGGGCGGCGGCGCCACAAGCGCCCGGCCGTATTCTCGACATCGGCACGGGCACGGGCCTCATCGCCCTGATGATGGCCCAGCGCTTCCCAGAGGCTCTGGTGACGGCCATCGACATCGATGAAATGGCCGTTTCTCAGGCTGTGGAGAATGTCGCTGCATCGCCCTTTGCCGACAGGATCAGTGTCGTTGCGGCCGACGTGCAGACGTTCCGAACGGCCGAAAAGTTCGATTCCATCGTCTGCAATCCGCCCTTTTTCGAGGATTCGCTCACCTGTCCCGACCCGCAGCGCACGGAGGCCCGCCACACCGTCACCCTCGGCTACCGTCAGCTGATGGAGGCCGCCTTCCGACTGCTGGCAGTCACAGGCCGACTCTCGATCATCATCCCCGCCGACTGTCGGAGCCGTCTGGAGAGCGAAGCGCATCTGGCGGGCTTCTTCGTCAGCCGTGTCTGCAGCGTTCAGACCACGCCGTCGAAGTCCCCGAAGCGTTACATGATGGAATTTGCAAAAACGCCTGTAAACGAAGTGGATATAACAACAGGTATTATCGAGATCTCGCCACAGGTGAGAAGCGATTGGTATCGCCAACTGACTGAAGACTTTTATATCAAATGAAGACCACGATTATCCAATTGAACATCGAGTGGGGCAGACCCCTCGAGAATATCCGCCGGGTGGAGCGGCTGATGAGCGAAGCCCCCGGGAGCGACCTCTATGTGTTGCCCGAAATGTGGAGCACCGGCTTTGCCACCGAGCCCCACGATATTGCTGAAGACGAGCGGGCGAGCGTCGCCCTCCAGTGGATGCGATCTACGGCCCGTCGGCTCGGCTGTGCCATCGCCGGCTCGCTCGCCGTCAGCCGACAGCCTCTCTCCGACGAATCTGACAGCGGAGACCCCATATATGTGAATCGACATTATTTCATCGACGGGCGTTCGGGCAACGAGGTCTATTATGACAAGCACCATCTGTTCCGATATGGTGGCGAGGACCGTTACTACCAGCCCGGCCAGACGAACACCATCGTCGACTACTGTGGCTTCCGCCTCCTGCTGCTCACCTGTTACGACCTGCGTTTCCCCGTCTGGTGCCGCTATGCCGACGCCCTGCAGTACGACGCCATCATCTGTGTGGCCAACTGGCCCGAGAGCCGCCAGAATGCCTGGCAAATACTTACCCGTGCGCGGGCCATGGAGAACCAGGCGTTTCTCATCGGCTGCAACCGCGTGGGCGACGACAGCCACTCGCATTATCGCGGCCAGAGCGCCATCATCAGCCCCATCGGCAAGACGCTCGCCAGCTGCCAGGCCGACAGAGAGCAGACCGTCACCTTCACGCTCGATATGGAGATGCTCAGCCATTACCGCACGAAATTCAAGGTGCTCGACGACCGCGACATCCGGTGAAGCGCAGATACGCAAATGCGCAGATATGCAGATACAAATCTTTTTGTCGAGAATCGGCATTATGATAAATAGTGGTTTCCGAAACAGACACGGAAGCCCCTATTTCTTATAAAAAGCGGATTAAACGGATTATCTATGTGACATTCGCAATCACAAGAGAATCAATCCGTTTAATCCGCTAAATCCGTTGTGGTAAAAAAAATCCGCTGTAATAATTAGAACGGCAGGTCGTCGGCAGATCCCTCAGCGGCAGGCTCCTGAGCCGGCGGGAACGGTGCTGCGGCATTGCCGGCCGGCGGGAACGGCGCTGCCTGAGGCGCAGCTGCCACGGGAGCTCCGGCGACGGGCTGCTGGCCGCGGATGACGTTGTAGGCACGGATATCGTTGAACCAGCGGCCGTTGAACTCGTGGGCATCGATGTCGAACTGCACGGTGAGATCCTCGCCTTGCTGAATATTGAATTGCTTAATACGGTCCTCTCCAAAGATACGGAAAAGGCACTTGCGAGGATACTGTCCGGGCACTTCGATTACATAATCCTGCGACATCCAGTTGTTGCCCGTGCGGGCAGAAACACCACTTTGAGCTGGTAACACTGCAATAATTCTTCCTGTTAAATCCATGATTTAAAATGTATTTATTTGTTGTTTTTATCTATTTCAGCGGGCGAAATTACTAAAAATAGTTTGAATTGCACAATTTTCTCCGTTTTTTTTTGCTGAATACAACGTTTTTTTGTAATTTTGCCTCAATTATTAAAAAGGTAATCAAAAACAAAGAAAACTATAACAGCTATGAGATTTACATTATCAAGCAGCGCGCTGAGCGGTAAGCTCACTGCCCTCTCGAGAGTGATTAACAGTAAGAACGCCTTGCCCATACTCGGCGACTTCGTGTTTGAGATCAAGGACAATGTGCTGAATCTGACGGCCTCAGACTCGGAGAACATGATGAAGACGCAGCTGGAGCTGACCGAAAGTGACGGCTACTGCCGCTTCGCCATCGGCAACCACGACCTGCTGGAGGCCGTGAAGGGCTTCTCAGAGCAGCCCATCACCTTCGACGTCGACCAGGAGAAGAACATCGTGAAGATCTCTTACCAGAACGGTCTGTTCTCGCTGCCCATCGAGAGTGCCGACGAGTTCCCCATGGCCCAGCCCGTGAGCGACTTCGCCACGACGATCACCATCCCCAACCTCATACTGGCAGAGAACATCAACCGCTCCGTCTTCGCCACGGCTCAGGACGAGCTGCGCCCCGTGATGAACGGCATCTACTTCGACCTGACGCCGGAGTGCCTGGCCGTGGTGGCCAGCGACGGCCACAAGCTGGTGCGCAACAAGGTGTTCACCATCAAGAGCGAGCAGCCCGCCGCCTTCATACTGCCCAAGAAGCCGGCCAACCTGCTGCGCAACCTGCTGGGCAAGGACGGCGGCGACGTGGTGATCCGCTTCGACGAGCGCAATGCCGAGGTGAACTACGGCGACGGCATCCTGCAGTGCCGACTGATCGAGGGCCGCTATCCTAACTACAACAGCGTGATCCCCCAGAACAACCCCAACGAGCTGCGCGCCGACCGCCTCGGCCTGCTGGCCGCCCTGCGCCGCGTGCAGCCCTTCGCCAACGACTCGAGCAACCTGATCCGCTTCCACGTGGAGGGCTCTACCCTGCAGCTCGATGCCGAGGACTACGACTTCTCGAAGACCGCCACGGAGCGCATGACCTGCGAATACAACGGTCAGCCGATGTCGATCGGATTCAAGGGCTCGTCGTTCATCGAAGTGCTCAGCAACTTCGACTGTCAGGAGGTGACCATCCTGCTGGCCGACCCCAGCCGCGCCGGACTGGTGCTGCCCTCCGAGCAGCCTGAAAACCAGGACGTGCTGATGCTGCTCATGCCGATGCTGATCAACGACTGAAAAAGGAGTAAGGAGTTAAGGAGACAGTAGTAAGAGGTAACAAGAAAATAATGAAACTTAAGCTTCAGAAACCGCTCGTCATCTTCGATCTGGAGACGACGGGCCTCGACTTGGTCAAAGACCGCGTAATACAGATATCATATATTAAGGTGTATCCCGACGGCCGTGAGGAGCGCGGCAACGAGGTGATCAACCCAGAGATCCCCATCCCGCCGTTTATCACGCAGCTCACCGGCATCAGCGATGCCGACGTGAACGACAAGCCCACCTTCAAGCAGCTGGCGCAGAAGCTGGCCGAGAAGTTTGGCGGCTCAGACTTCGCCGGATTCAACTCCAACAGCTTCGACGTGCCCCTGCTGGCCGAGGAGTTCCTGCGCGCGGGCATCGACTTCGACTTCTCCAAGTGCCGGCTCATCGACGCCTGCACCATCTTCAAGAAGATGGAGCGCCGCAATCTCGCCGCCGCCTATAAGTTCTACTGCGGACGGAAGATGGAGGACGACTTCGAGGCTCACCGTGCCGACCAGGATACCGAAGCCACCTACAGGGTGCTGATGGGTGAGCTCGACAAGTATGCGCCCGGCGCCAACGAGGATCCGGAGAAGGTGCTGGAGAACGATATGGACCAGCTGAACGAGTTCTCGCGACAGAACAAGAACGTCGACTTCGCCGGACGTATCATATGGGCCGAGCAGAAAGACAAGGACGGCAAGCCCCTACTCGACCAGGACGGCAAGCCACGCATGATCGAGGTGTTCAACTTCGGCAAGCACAAGGGACTGCCCGTGGCCGACGTGCTCCACATCGATCCAGGCTATTACAGCTGGATTCTCTCTGGCGACTTCACCTACAACACGAAGCAGGTGCTTACCCGCATCCGGCTGCGCGAAGCGAAACTCAACGGATGATGGGAAAGGTAAAAGGGTAAAAAGGTAAAAAAGTAAAAAAAGTAAAGGATGCTCATGTCTAAATATTCATTAGTGCTAAAACGAGTAATTGGTATTTTACCTTTTTACTTTTTTACCTTTTTACCCTCAAACGCCCAGGAGCTGCAGGCGCGCATTACGATCAACCACAGTCAGATACAAGGCACAGACGTCAGCGTGTTTGAGAATCTGAAGCAGACACTCGAGCAGTTCGTCAACGAACGGCAATGGACTGATTTACAGTTTCAAAAGAACGAACGCATACAGTGTAACTTTAACATCACGGTGACGAAATACGTCAAAGAGGAAGACCGCTTCGAGTGTAACGCCCTCATCCAGGCCAACCGCCCGGTGTACAACTCGGCCTACACCACCACCTTATATAATAATAGGGACGACAACTTCCACTTCGAGTTCAAGCAGTTCGACCAGATCAACTACAACGACGAGACGGTAGACAACCAGCTGACGGCCCTCTTCGCCTACTATGCCTATCTTATCATCGGCCTCGACCTCGACAGTTTTGCCCCCCTGGGCGGCACCGACATCCTGCAGCGATGCGTCTATCTCGTGAACAATGCCCAAGACCTGGGCTTCCCCGGCTGGAAACTCTTCGAGGACAGCCGTAACCGCTTTGCCATCATCAACGACTACATGGACGAGAGTATGAAGCCCTTCCGCCAACTGCAGTACGACTACTACCGCAAGGGCCTCGACGAGATGGCCAACAACGCCGAGCGAGGCCGTACGGAGATCACCAACGCCCTGGAGAGCGGACTGAAGACAGCCCACGAGAACAAGCCCCTGAGCCTGTTGCCACAGATATGGACAGACTACAAGAAAGACGAGTTGAAGAGCATCTACAGCGGCAAAGGCACGCAGAAGGAGAAAGAGCGCATCTACGACATGCTCATGGCCATCAACGCTTCGCAGAGCAACACATGGGATGAAATAAAAAAGTGAAAAAGTAAAAAAGGCAGGTAAGTAAATGCTTAAGCATCTCTATATCAAGAATTTTACGCTTATCGACGAGCTCGACATAGAATTCCACCAGGGATTCTCGGTCATCACCGGAGAGACGGGCGCCGGAAAAAGCATCATCCTCGGAGCCATCGCCCTGCTGCTGGGTCAACGGGCCGACTCGAAGACCATCATGCAGGGAGCCGACAAGTGCGTGATCGAAGCCCACTTCGACCTGACACGCTACGGCATGGACACCTTCTTCAGCGACAATGACATCGAGAACGACCCCGACGACTGTATCGTGCGCCGCGAACTGCTCGCCTCGGGCAAGAGCCGCGCATTCATCAACGACACCCCCGTACAGCTCAGCATGCTCAAAGAGCTGGGAGAGAAACTCGTTGACGTGCACTCCCAGCACCAGAACCTGCTGCTCAACAAGCAAGACTTCCAGCTGGGTGTTGTCGACATCTTCGCCGCCGACGAGCAGGAACTGGCACAATACCAGCAGACATACAATAGCTATCATGCGACCCGGAAGGCACTCGACGAACTCAGGCAGAGCATCGAGCACAACCAGCAGAACGCCAACTTCCTGCGGTTCCAATACGACGAGCTGACACAAGCCAACCTCTCGGACGGTGAACAGGAGGAGCTGGAGCAACGGAGCGACACGATGAGCCACGCGGAAGACATCAAGAGTGCGCTCTACGAGGCTGACAATGCCCTCTCGGCAGACGAGACGGGCGTCGTCGCTGCCCTGCGCTCCACGCGCTACGCGCTGAAGAAAATCGTCAGCGTGTATCCTGCCGCCACAGAACTGGAGCAGCGTGTAGACAGCTGCTACATCGAGTTGGACGACATCGCCCAGGAGGTGAGCAGGCATCTGGAGCGCATCGACTTCGACCCCGCAGAGATGGAGGCCGTCACCAGCAGGCTCGACAAACTGTACGACCTCGAGAAGAAATACCACGCGGAGACCGTAGGCGAACTGATAGCCAAGCGCGAAGAGTTGCATGCACAACTCGACAATATCGATAATAGCGACGAGGCCCTCGCCGACCTGGAGCAACGGCTGCAACAGCTGGAGGCGCAGGCCTCACAGGAGGCTGCCGGGCTGACCAGCCGCCGTACTGCCGCCGCCAAGACCATTGAAAAAGAGATGCAGGCCAAGCTCGTACCACTGGGCATGCCCAACGTGCGATTCGCCGTCGACATCATCCGTGAGCCCCTCGGGCCCAGCGGTCAGGATAAGGTGGCCTTCCTCTTCAGCGCCAACACCTCTACCCCACTCCAGCCCATCTCACAGGTGGCCTCGGGAGGAGAGATCGCCCGCGTGATGCTCTCGCTGAAGGCGATGATCAGCGGGGCGGTGAAACTGCCTACCATCATCTTCGACGAGATTGACACTGGAGTGAGTGGAAAGATGGCCGAGAAGATGGCCGAGATCATGCAGGAGATGGGTAATCACGGCCGTCAGGTGATCAGCATTACCCACCTGCCACAGATTGCCGCCCTCGGCAGTACCCACTATAAAGTGGAGAAGCGGGAGACGGCTCACGGCACGGTGAGCAGCATGAAGCAGCTTAACGACACGGAGCGTGTGTACGAGATTGCCCAGATGCTGAGTGGCAGCGACGTCGGTGAGGCTGCCATTGCCAACGCCAGACAGTTGTTAAAGGTAAAAAAGTAAAAAGGTTAAAAAATAAATAAGGTATAGAAGTAAAAAGGATAACTATAATATGATAACAAATGATAATAATTGGATACGGAAGATGATGGTGGCAATGGTGATTTTGCCTTTTCACCTCTTCACCCTTTCGCCTCTGTCTGCACAACCCTCGTGGGTGAAGAAAGCCACAAAATCGGTATTCACTTTGAAGACCTTTGCCCCCGACGGCTCGATGATCGCCAGCAGCAACGGCTTCTTCACCGGCAACAGCGGTGAGGCTGTCAGCAGTTTCTCGCCATTCAAGGGGGCATCGAGAGCCATCGTCATCGACGCCCAGGGGAAGGAAACGCCCGTGGTGAGCATACTCGGAGCCAACGATATCTATGATGTAGTACGCTTCCGCGTCGACAACGACAAGACACAGCCATTGCCTCTATCTACTACCACGATGCCAGAAGGCAGCATCGTATGGCTGCTGCCCTACCATGAGACAAAACAACTCTACAGCGGTCCGGTGATGAAGGCTGAGACATTCATGGAGAGTCATGCCTATTACACTTTGGCCATCACCTCACCACAGCATACGGAGAATTGTCCGCTGCTGAACGAGAATGGCGAAGTCGTGGGTATGCTACAGCCGTCGGCTAACCCTCAGGATACCCTCAGCTACGCCATCAGTGCAGCCTTCGCCGGCACACTGACCCTGACGGGTGTCGGCATGAATGACCCCATCTATGATCAGACTCAGATCAAGAAAGAACTGCCCGACGACCTGAAAGAAGCAAATGTGGCCCTCTTCTTCGCCAGTTCGAAGAACGACTCCCTGACGTATGCACAGCTCGTCGACGACATGATCAGAAAGTTTCCCAATGCCCCCGACGGCTATACCTATAAAGCCCAGTTGGCTGCCGCCAACGGCGACTTCGCTGCTGCCGACCAGAACATGCAGGAAGCCATCCGTGTGGCTTCGCCCAAAGACGAGGCGCACTTCAACCTCGCACGGCTGATCTACAGCAATGAAGCCTATAAGTCGTATGAAGGCTGGAGCCTCGACAAAGCCCTTTCAGAGGTGCGTGAGGCCATCAGCATCGACGCCCAGCCGCTCTACCGCCAGCTGGAAGCCAGCATCCTCTATGCCCAGAAGCAGTATGATGCGGCCTACGAGGTGTACATGCAACTCACCGATAGTCCTATCAGGAATGCAGAGCTCTTCTACGGCGCTGCACAGTGCAAGGCCCACCTGCGCGACTCCACGGCCATGCTCGCGCTGCTCGACAGTTGCATGAACACTTTCTCCAAGCCCTACCTGAAAGAGGCGGCACCCTATCTGTGGGCAAGGGCCGAGGCCCGACGGGAGATGGGAAAATACCGTGACGCCATCGCCGACATGAATGAGTATGAGAAGCTGATGGCGGCCACCGTCAACGACAATTTCTACTATATCCGTCATCTGACCGGCATAAAGGCAAGGCTCTACCAACAGGCACTCAACGACATTAAACAGGCCATTCAGATCAATCCACAAGAAACACTGTATTATGCAGAGAAAGCCTCATTGGAAGTAAGGGTGGGATTGCTCGACGATGCCGAGGCAACGGCCAAAGAGTGTATCGCCCTTGCCGCCGACAATAGTGACGGCTATCTCTTCCTGGGCTTGGCACAATGTCTGAAAGGAAACAAGCAACAGGGCCTGGACAATCTCAGGAAAGCCAAGGAACTGGGTGAGCCCCAGGCCGACGGGCTCATCGAAAAATATAAATAGAGGTGAGTGATAAGATAATAAGGTGACAGAAAACTTTGTTGGCAATGGACCTTTATCAGAATGGTAAAGGTCCATTGTCGATAGGAGGAATAGGCGGATTGTTGTCATCCTCACCGTTTACTCGTGAGCCTCTGATCTCACCGTCCATCGGCGCACGGTTGGAAAGGCTTCTGTCTTCTGGATTCTCAAATCGCGTGTATTCGCCACGGAAGGTGAGCAGCACATCGCCAGTGGCACCTTTACGGTGCTTGGCGATAATGATCTGCGCCATGCCGCGAAGGTCGTGACCGCTGTCATCCTGGTAGATATGATAATACTCTGGCCTGTGTACGAAGACCACCATATCGGCATCCTGCTCGATGGCTCCCGACTCACGAAGATCGGAAAGCATCGGGCGTTTGCCTTCGATGCCCTCGCGCCCCTCTACGCCACGGTTCAGCTGACTCAGAGCAAGGATAGGAATATCAAGCTCCTTGGCAAGTCCCTTGAGCGAGCGGGAGATGGTAGACACCTCCTCCTGACGGCTGCTGAAACGCATGCCGTTGGCATTCATCAGCTGTAGATAGTCGATCATGATCAGCTTCACGCCATGCTCGCGAACCAGTCGGCGAGCCTTGGTCCTCAGTTCGAAGACCGACAGGCCTGGCGTGTCGTCGATATACAACGGAGCGCCAAGCAGGTTATTGATATGCTTGTCAAGACGATCCCACTCGTCACGCTGCAGCTGACCGTTAAGGATCTTCGATCCCTGAATCTCACAGACATTCGAGATAAGACGGTTCACCAGCTGCACATTCGACATTTCCAATGAGAAGAAAGCCATCGGCACCCTTGAGTCTGCGGCGATATTCTTGGCCATCGACAGGGCAAAAGAGGTCTTACCCATTGCCGGGCGCCCGGCGATAATGACCAAGTCGGAGTTCTGCCAGCCACTCGTCATGTCGTCGAGTTTGTAATAGCCGGTGGAGATTCCCGTCAGTCCGTCGGTGTTTGCCGCCGCTGCCTGGATTACCTTCAGCGCCTGGTCAATGACAGGATTGATCTGAGTATAATCCTTCTTCATGTTGCGTTGTGACAACTCGAAGAGTGACCCTTCTGCCTCTTGCATCAGCTCCTCTACATCAACGGTCTCGTCGAAAGCCTTCGTCTGGATGACACTTGAGAAGGATATGAGCTGGCGGGCCAGCGATTTCTGGGCGATGATCTGTGCGTGGTATTCGATATTGGCAGACGAGGCGACTTTAGAGCTTAGTTCTGCCACATAGCCAGGGCCTCCCACTTCTTCAAGATTACCCGACTTGGCAAGTTGTTCCGTGACGGTAAGGACGTCAACGGGGCGCTCATTCATGTTCAAGTCGCGGATAGCTGTATAGATCAACTGATGGCGCGGGTCGTAGAAGCTCTCCGGGCGTATCAGTTCGCACACAACGGCATAGGCATCCTTGTCAATCATCAATGCGCCAAGAACGGCATTCTCCACCTCCAGTGCCTGTGGTGGCAGGTGGCCATACGTGTTGTCTAACGGCATCTGTCGCCGTGATCTCTTTCGGGTGTTATTATCTTGTTCTGCCATAAATCTTTTAATGTATTAATCTTCATACCTTTTCCCCCAGTAGTTCACCATCCGCTGGTATAGCTTCTCTTCGGAAGGATTGTGCTGTCCATGCCATAGTCGCTCATTTACCAAGGCATCGGGCAGATATTGCTGGGGGGTGAAATGACCTGGATAGTCATGAGGATACTTATAGCCATCGTGATAACCAAGCTCTTTCATCAGCTGTGTCGGGGCATTGCGTATGGGTAATGGTACGGGTTGGTTGCCCGTGCGCTTCACCAGCCCCAGGGCTGCATCAACCCCCAGATAGGCACTGTTGCTCTTGGGCGAGGTAGCCAGGTAGACCGTCGCCTCTGCCAATGGTATCCTACCCTCTGGCCAGCCAATCTTCATCACAGCATCGAAAGCTGCATTGGCAAGCAGAAGTGCATTGGGATTGGCAAGACCGATATCCTCAGCAGCACTTATCACGAGGCGTCTGGCAATGAACTGCGGGTCTTCCCCACCCTCAATCATTCTTGCCAGCCAATACAAGGCGGCATCGGGGTCGGAGCCGCGAATGCTCTTGATAAAGGCCGAGATAATGTCGTAGTGCATCTCGCCGTCTTTGTCATAGGCAAGTGGATTCTGTTGTAATCGCTGCTCAACGATTTCGTCGGTTATCACCACCTCATCCGAAGATTCTGATTCAACCACCAACTCCAAGATATTCAATAGCTTACGGGCATCACCACCGCTATATCTCAACAAGGCTCCTGTTTCCTTCAACTGAATGTTTTTCTCCTTCAGGATAGTGTCTGTATGTATAGCGCGGTCAAGCAACTTCAGAAGGTCATCTTTCTCGAGCGACTTTAGGATGTAGAGCTGACATCTGGACAATAAGGGTCGGATGACTTCGAACGAAGGATTCTCTGTGGTGGCACCTATCAGCGTCACAACACCCTTCTCCACCGCACCAAGCAAAGAGTCTTGCTGCGATTTAGAGAACCGGTGAATCTCGTCGATGAAAAGAATCGGTGAGGCAGCATTGAAGAAACGCCCTTTCTGAGCCTTTTCAATGACGTCTCTTACATCTTTGACTCCACTCGTCACTGCCGACAATGTATAGAATGGTGTCTCAAGCTTATTAGCGATGATCTGTGCGAGGGTGGTCTTACCAACTCCTGGAGGTCCCCATAGGATAAACGAGGAGATACGCCCTGCTTCGATCATTTTACGCAGGACGGCTCCCTCACCTACCAAATGCTGTTGCCCGATATAGTCATCGAGTGTGCGAGGACGGAGTCTTTCAGCCAGAGGTTGTGCCATGTTTTGGGTGCAAAGATACGAATAAGTGAGAGAAAAACCAAATATTCACAAAAATATCATCAAAAAACTTGCTAATAAAAAAAAAAGTATATACATTTGCAGAAAAAAACAAGAGAATATATGGCAAGAACAAAGCAACAACAGCCGGAAAGTAATCCGTCACTGTCTATCAAGGCAGTCACAAAGAGTAGTGTATGGGATATTCAGGAGAACGACGTGTTCCGCATGTGGGAGGCAGCTTCCAAGGATGCAGAAGTCAAGGAGAACGTCAATCATTATCTCGACATCTTCAAGAGTGCATTCCTCATCGAAGAAATTAAAGATGATGTCATGCTCGTTAAGAAAAGCTATGAGAAACGAGGTTATAAGGTTGCTCAAATTAAGTTTGACGAGAATATGAAATTTGCCTGGGCCATCAAAAAGCGACCCATCATGCGTGTAACTGACCTCACCTATGAGAATATCCGTCACATCTCTGCTGCTAAGTTGATAGAAGTGCTTGACCGTAACTTCGGTGGTGGCTGGGATTCGCTGTCACAGTCTATTCAGGATATCATTCTCAGTGGGTTTGATATTTCGACCACGACTCTTCCCAAAGACCGCCTTCACAAGAAGGGTGGTATGTACGAGAAGAAGGTGGAAGACGGCTTCGAGGTACTTGAAGTGGAAAAAGGCGGTTGGGTGGAGGCCATCTTTGCCAAGCTGAAACCTGAACAGGAGAAAATCAGGATGAAGTTCTCAGACAAGCCTGAGGATGGCGAAGAAAACGACGAGAATGAGGATGATGACTACCAGGTTGTCGACGACTACAGCTCTCACGATGAGGAAGATGAAGAGGTAGGTGATCCTGCTGATGATGAGATCACTGAGGACAACTACTCCACGATGATGGATCTCGGCAGCGAAGACCCTGACGATGAAGCTGCCAATCTGATAGATTTCGTAGAAGAATAAAATAAACATTAACAACTAAAACCTAGATCAAAATGAACATTCCTGTAGTATTTTGGCTCGTGCCCATCGCATCTCTGGTCGCTTTGGGCATGGCCTGGTTCTTCTTCCGTCAGATGATGGCGGCTGACGAGGGTACGCCTCGTATGAAAGAGATTGCCCTTTACGTGCGCAACGGTGCCATGGCCTATCTCAAGCAGCAGTATAAGGTCGTTCTCATCGTGTTTGTAGTGCTCTGCGCTCTGTTTGCCTTTATGGCTTACGGACTTAATGTTCAGAACCACTGGGTGCCGTTCGCATTCCTTACAGGCGGTTTCTTCTCCGGACTGGCTGGATTCTTTGGCATGAAGACTGCAACCTATGCCTCGGCACGCACGGCGAACGCCGCCCGTGAGAGTTTGGATGCAGGTCTGAGGATAGCCTTCCGCTCTGGTGCTGTGATGGGCCTTACGGTGGTGGGTCTCGGACTGCTTGATATCGCCATCTGGTTTATTGTACTCAACCAGTTCGACCCCGATGGACTCATCTCTATCACTACCACTATGCTGACTTTCGGTATGGGTGCTTCTACACAGGCCCTTTTTGCACGTGTCGGAGGTGGTATCTATACGAAGGCTGCCGACGTGGGTGCAGATATTGTAGGTAAGGTCGAGGCAGATATCCCTGAGGATGATCCGCGAAATCCGGCTACCATCGCCGATAACGTTGGTGACAATGTAGGCGACGTGGCAGGCATGGGTGCCGACTTATACGAGAGTTACTGCGGTTCGGTGCTCTCAACGGCAGCCCTCGGCGCCGCTGCTTTTGCCGTAGCGGGTGTTGACATTCAGCTTAAAGCTGTCATTGCACCGATGCTTATTGCTGCTGTGGGCGTATTCCTCTCGCTCTTAGGCATTTTCCTCGTACGTACGAAAGAGGGTGCCACGATGAAGGATCTGCTCCACTCTTTGTCGTTAGGAACTAATGTGAGTGCTGTACTGATAGCCATAGCAACCTTCGCCATCCTTTACCTCCTGGGTATAGAGAACTGGCTAGGACTTTCTTTCTCTGTGATTTCCGGATTGGCTGCCGGTGTAATCATCGGCCAGGCCACTGAGTACTATACCTCTCATTCATACAAGCCAACCCAGAAAATCTCAGAGGCTGGTCAGACTGGCGCTGCTACTGTCATTATCAAAGGTATTGGTACAGGTATGATTTCTACTTGCATACCTGTCATTACCATTGGTGTAGCCATCATGCTGAGCTATCTTTGTGCCAATGGTTTCGATCTCTCCATGAGTGCTGAGAGCTTGTCGCATGGCCTTTATGGCATCGGCATCGCAGCAGTTGGAATGCTCTCTACGCTGGGCATCACCCTGGCTACCGACGCCTATGGCCCCATTGCCGACAATGCTGGCGGTAATGCAGAGATGTCGAAACTGGGTGAGGAGGTGCGTCACCGCACCGATGCCCTCGATGCCTTAGGAAACACCACTGCTGCTACAGGTAAGGGCTTTGCCATCGGCTCTGCTGCCCTTACAGCTCTGGCATTGCTGGCCTCTTACATCGAGGAAATCAAGATCGCAATGGCTCGTGCCGGACAGACCCTGACCAATGTGGCAGGCGATGTGATCAGTGCCACCGATGCTACCATCCCAGACTTCATGAACTATTTCCAGGTGAACTTGATGAACCCCAAGGTCATCGTAGGAGCCTTCATCGGTGCTATGGCTGCCTTCTTGTTCTGTGGTATGACCATGGAGGCAGTAGGTCGTGCTGCGGAAAAGATGGTGCAGGAGGTGCGTCGGCAGTTCCGTGAGATTGCCGGCATCCTCGAAGGAACTGGCACGCCTGACTATGGTCGCTGTGTGGAGATATCCACCCGTGCTGCTCAGCACGAGATGGTGATCCCCTCTGTCCTTGCCATCATCATTCCTATCCTCGTGGGAATCATCCTTGGCGTGGCAGGTGTTCTTGGCCTGCTCGTCGGCGGTTTGGCCGGCGGCTTCACGCTGGCCGTATTCATGGCCAATGCCGGCGGTGCATGGGACAATGCCAAGAAGAATATCGAGGAAGGAAACTTTGGCGGTAAGGGCTCGTTTGCTCACAAGGCTTGTATTGTCGGCGACACCGTCGGCGACCCGTTCAAGGACACTTCCGGTCCCTCGCTGAACATCTTGATCAAACTGATGTCGATGGTGTCTATCGTCATGGCGGGTCTGACAGTCGCCTTTGCTTAATAATAATTACAATGATGCATAAGAGAAACATGAGATTATTCTTATCAGTGGTTATCGCAGCCGTGTGCTGCGGTAACCTTCATGCTCAGGCTGTACCTGATGCTGGACGGTTCCTGCCGGGCCCTCCTGTGGAAACATCTGTAGAGTACATCAAGGATTATCTCCAGTATGCCTGGGGAAAGACCATGAGAGGCACAGACCTTGGCATACAGGCTCAGAACGATTTTAACGCCAAGGCACCTTATTATTTGGATGCCTTTTCCAAGGCCATAGGTGTTACGCTGTCAAGTAGTGAAACTCCATATATAGCAGAACTCTTTGAGTATTGCATGGAATATGGCAACAAGAGCATCAAGCAGGCCAAGAGCTCATTCTCATTCTTCCGCCGTCCCTATGTGCGTTTCGACGAAACATCGCTCATTCCCGATCAGGAGGGCGACTATACATACGAGAGTTCCTTTCCCTCGCGTGAGGCCCTGATGGGCTGGATGTATGCCCTGCTGCTCTCAGAGATCTGTCCTGAGAAGCAAGACCAGATCCTGTTCTGCGGCTATCAGTTTGGCCAGGCCTCTGTGGTGACAGGTTATCATTGGGACAGTGATGTTCAGGCAGCCCGTCTGCTGGCGAGTGCTTTGGTGGTACGACTTCATGACCATACTGGTGTCAATGCGATGATTGCCTCGGCAAAGACAGAATATGAGAAAGTATCAGGCACGGTATATGTCAGTCCTGCATTGACGGAAGAAACCAATCAATACTACAACAACGATCAGTTGCCCGATGCCGTCAACTATCTGCCGGCACCGCCTGATACAGTCTCTGCACTTGCCACTACCGACCTGAGTAAGTTTATTGAAGGCAAGAGCATCCGTTCGACCGACGAAGGACAGGTAGCCATCGACGATGTAAACAATGATCTGGACTATCTGCTGACAATCTTTTCTTCTGCTTTTGGCAGAACCCTCTCGGCTACGACAACCCCTGAGCTGTATAAGCTTTGTGAGCGCATGTATTATCTGGGCGACGGTGCTACCCGCAGTTGCAAGAACTATTACAAGCGCCCTCGGCCCTATAAACAACTGAACGAGGCCACAGCCTATCCGCCAGCAGAGAATATTGAGAAAAATATCGGTGCCTATCCCTCTGGCCACGCCTCTACAGGATGGCTCTATGCACTGGTGCTGTCAGAGCTGAATCCCGATGCTGAGGAAGACTTGCTGGCACGTGCCTACCAGTATGGACAGGGACGAGTCATCACAGGTTATCACTGGCAGAGTGATGTAGAGGCCGGACGCCTGGTGGGCTCTGCCGTCTACGCCCGTCTGCACAACAGCAAGGAGTTTCTGAAGCAGTTCGAGCTTGTCAAGAAAGAACTTGACGGCACCCTCGGTGTGCGTTCTGTCGTAGCAGATAATACAGGCGATGCAGCTGTCTACAATCTTGGCGGTGTGAAGGTTCTTGGCGAACCGTCGCAGAAAGGCGTTTATATCCAAGGCGATAAAAAAGTGATACGCTGATGAGACTCACGATTTTATCGATTATCCTATTCTGGCTCTGTGGCTGCCTTCCTGCACAGAGCCAGGATTTTGATGCGTGTTTCTCTATTCATGAGATTCCCGACTCGGTATGGCAGAAGATGCAGGGAAAGACTTATCAGCCCAACGGCATCATAGGCCGCAAGGACTTACGCTACCTCAAAGTCATGCACTGGGACTATGATGGGAAGTCTCATCACGGCGAACTAGTCTGCAACCAACTCATCGCCAAGAAACTTATCAGCATCTTCATGGAACTCTACCGCCAGCACTACCCTATCCAGAGGATACGCCTGGCTGATGAGTATGATGCCGACGACGAACGACAGATGCGTGACAACAATACCAGCTGCTTCTGCTATCGTCCAGTGTCGGGCACGAAGAAGCTTTCATATCACGCCCGTGGTCTTGCCATCGACATCAACCCTCTCTATAATCCCTACATAAGGACAGGAAAGAACGGTGAGCGTATCGTAGAGCCCGTCACTGCAGGGCCTTATTGTGACCGCAAGAAAGACTTCCGATACAAGATTGATAAGAATGACCTGTGCTATCGGCTCTTTCTGAAGCACGGATTCTTTTGGGGCGGAGCCTGGCGGACGGTGAAGGACTTTCAGCACTTTGAGTTTCACCCGGAGTAATTAAGCGTTATCTGCAACTTTATATAAAATACATATCTAACTAATTAATTATCATGATGAAAAAGATTATTGTAATGAGTATGCTGGTTGGACTCGCTATAGGAGTCTCGGCCCAGCAGAAGTATCCGTGGCAGAATCCACAGCTGCCGACGCCAGAACGTGTGGAGAATCTCATCTCGATGCTCACCCCCGAGGAGAAAGTTGGTCTGATGATGAATAAGTCGATATCAGTCGACCGTCTAGGCATACCCTCCTACAACTGGTGGAGCGAGGCCTGTCACGGTGTGCGCCAGGGTGGATACACCGTCTTCCCTCAGCCCATCGGTATGGCCGCTGCCTTCAGCGAGAAGTTGGTCTACGACGTCTTCTCGGCCGTAAGCGACGAGGCTCGCGCCAATTGGAACCGTACCGACCATAGCGATCCGAAGCTATTCAATGTCCCTATGGGCGTCATCTATTACCCAGGTAACCCCGAGCTGACATTCTGGTGCCCAAACGTGAACATCTTCCGTGACCCTCGTTGGGGACGCGGGCAGGAGACCTGCGGCGAAGATCCCTACATGAATGCCGTACTGGGCGTTCAGACTGTACTGGGTATGCAGGGCAATGACAAGCGCTACTTCAAGACCCATGCCTGTGCCAAGCACTACGCCGTGCACAGCGGGCCGGAGCCCTTGCGTCACTCGATGAACGTTGAGCCCACCAACCGCGACCTTTGGGAGACTTATCTACCCGCCTTCAAGGCGTTGGTGAAGAAGGCCGACGTGCGCGAGGTGATGTGTGCCTATCAGCGTTTTGAGGGCAAACCCTGCTGCACCAGCGACCGCCTGCTCATTGACATCCTACGCAACAAGTGGGGCTACGACGGACTAGTGGTCACCGACTGCGACGCCATCAACAACTTCTTCAACCGTGGCCAGCATGAGACTCACAAAGATGGGCTCTCTGCCTCTGTCGACGCTGTGCTTAACGGCACCGATCTCGAGTGTGGTAAGGTGTTCATGATGCTCACCGAGGCTCTGCAGAAGAACCTCATCAAGGAGAGCGACCTCGACCAGCATCTGCGCAAAACGCTCACAGGCCGCTTCGAACTCGGCATGTTCGATCCTGCCGACATGCTGCCCTGGGCGAACCTCGGTCCCGAGGTCATCAGTTGTGAGGCCTTCGACGTCCTCGCCACCCAGGCTGCCCGTGAGTCGATGGTGCTGTTAGAGAATAAGGGAAATGTATTGCCTCTTTCAAAGAGCATCAAGACACTGGCCGTCATTGGCCCTAATGCCGACGATGCCGCCATGCTCAACGGCAACTATGGCGGCACACCCACCGAGGCTCACACCCATTCGCTGCTCGACGGCATCAAAGCTGCCCTGCCCAGCACGAACATCATTTACCACAAGGCCTGTGAACTCAACGATGAATATGCCACCATCCACCACCTCCAGGATTTTAACGATGGACAGGGCATAAAGGTAGAGTTCTGGAACAACCGCGAACTAGAAGGCGAGCCCGCCAAAATTGAATACCTCACCGAGCCGTTCAACTTCTCCACCTTCGGTGCCTGGGGCTTTGCACAGGGCGTGAGCCGCGATAGTCTCTCCGTACGCATCAGCGGACAATACAAGTCCACCTTCACCGGCGAGATGAAATACACCCTTATGACAGACAACGGTTATATCCTGAAAGTCAATGGTGAGGTGGTCGAAGAGGCCAAGGGTGGCATGCGTCGCGGCTTCGGTTTCGGAAGAAAGCCTGAATACAAGTCGTTCCTCGTCGAGGCTGGTAAGACCTACGATGTTGAGATCGAATACCGTCACGGCAATGGCCAATTCGCCATGCTACGTGGTGACATTTGCGAACGCAAGATAGCCGACTTTACGGATCTAGCTAAGGAATTAAGTGTAGCCGATGCCATCGTCATTATCGGCGGTATCTCCGCACAGATGGAGGGTGAAGGCGGCGACAAGCAGGATATCGAACTGCCGAAGGTGCAGCAGATGCTCGTCCGCGCCATGCATGCCACAGGCAAGCCCGTCGTCTTCGTCAACTGCTCCGGCTCAGCCATCGCTTTCGGCAGTGTCGAGGGTCAGTACGACGCGTTGCTGCAGGCATGGTATGCCGGTCAGGGAGGCTCGAAAGCGCTGGCAGAGGTGCTCTTCGGCGACTACAATCCAGGTGGCAAGCTACCCGTAACGTTCTATCGCTCTACCGATGACTTGCCAGATTTCCTCGACTACTCGATGAAGAACCGCACCTACCGCTATTACACCGGCCAACCGCAGTACGCCTTCGGCTTTGGCCTCTCCTACACAACCTTCGCTCTTGGCAAGGCCCGGCTCTCCAAAACCTCGATGAAGGCCGACGGTAAGGTGACGCTCACCGTGCCCGTCACTAATACCGGCAAGTGCGAAGGCTCAGAGACCGTACAGGTCTACGTGAAGGCTCTTGACGATCCTGGCGCACCCATCAAGGCACTGAAGGGATTCCAGAAGCTCTCCCTCGCCCCGGGCGAGACCGCCAGCGCCACCATCACCCTCGGCGGCGAGGCATTCGAGTACTATGACGATACTATCGACGAACTCTCCGTCCGTCCTGGCCGCTATCAGATACTCTACGGCACCTCGTCGCGCAACGAAGATCTTCGGGTGCTTGACTTTAAGGTGATCTAAAGAACATCATTCAAGGAGATACTTTCCACGGGTCATGGAGATGCCTTCCACGACTCACAGAGGTGCTATTATGCTAATGCCTTCCACGGTTCATGGAAGGCATTAGCACAAATACAGGAATAAAAATAGATGCGAAATAATTTGTAACATTCAATATTATTCAGTAACTTTGCATCCTCAAACGCCCCTACACTAGCAGAATGAACAAGTCATTTGCACTATCGATCATCGTTATCGGCACTATCGTTGCCGTAAACTTGCTCGCTGTAAAGCCCCACCAAACAGGACTATGCCTGGGCGAGACATGGGCGGCACAGGCCATCGTTCCGACTGACTCACAACAACTTCGAAAGGCGGCGTATCTTTCACCCCTACCCGGCGACGAACTGGATTACTATCTGAAGCGCCATAACCTGGAGGATGAAGGCTATGAGATGGTGGTGGCTTTTGCAGGAGGCAAGCGTCATGAGGTGGTTCTCGACCAGAATATTCCTCTGTGGAACGTGGGTGAGTGGAATAGCCATCGCAGAGAGGGAACAGTCATCGCACTCGACGCGCTGGGCAGAACTATCGTAGGTGTCTGTAGGAATGACTCGATTACGATGGGTGTCAGGGTTGACTCGACAGGCAATTACGTGGGTGACTTCAGGCAGAACCAGGCCACGGGTCACGGAGCCTATACCCGTACAGACGGCCAAGGCTATTATGAAGGCCATTGGATTGATGGACAACGCGACGGGTTCGGGCTAGCTGTAGAGACTGCCACTAACGGAGAGATGAACCTACGTGCAGGAATCTGGCACGGCAATCGTTTCATGGGTGAACGCATGCGCTATACGACCGAGCGGATATACGGCATCGACATTTCGCGCTACCAGCACGGCAAGGGTAGGAAGAAATTTCCAATACACTGGAATCGTCTGCGCATCACGCACGTTGGCAAGCGTGGCAACCATAACGTGAGCGGCATAGCTGACTATCCAGTATCGTTCGTATATATTAAGTCGACTGAGGGTACCACCATACGCAACCAATATTTCGTCGCAGACTATAGAAAGGCGCGCAGACAGGGCATCCGTACTGGCGCCTACCATTTCTGGTCGGTCCGCAGGGACGGCGCTGAGCAGGCAAAGTATTTCATCCGCAACACCCTGTTTTGCAGCGGTGACCTGCCACCTGTGCTCGATATAGAACCCTCCGACGCACAGATTAGGATGATGGGCGGCGAAGAGCGAATGTTTGAACATATCCGTACATGGCTGAGGATTGTCGAGCACCACGTGGGAGTGAAGCCCATACTCTACGTGAACCAGCGGTTTGTAAACAACTACCTCTCGAAACAGACCGACTTGAAGCGTGACTATAGCGTGTGGATAGCGCGCTACAGCGAATATAAGCCCGACTTGAGGCTTACTTTCTGGCAACTATCGTCAGACGGAAGAGTGGCAGGCATTCAAGGCGATGTAGATATCAACGTATTCAACGGTTACCAGAGTCAGTTCGAAACGTTCCTCGAAGAGACTTGCATACAGAAATAATAGAATTTGAAATCAAATATAAACAGACATGTATTTTACTGGAATTAGTATTGCCATCATGACCTTCCTCACCATAGGCATCTGGCACCCGATCGTGATCAAAACAGAATACCATTGGGGCACACGTCCATGGTGTGTGTATCTGGCCATAGGCATCGTCTGTCTCACTGCTGCCCTCTTTACAGAGAATGTGTATTTATCCTCTTTTTTGGGCGTGTTTGGTGCATCGGCCCTCTGGGGCATCGGCGAACTGTTCTCACAAAAGAAGCGCGTGGAAAAAGGCTGGTTCCCCATGAACCCTCAGCGCCGTCACGAATATCAGAAGATAGACAAGAACGAGACACTCTGCCCAATGCACCACGGCAGGAGCATTTACGCCATCGACGACGATGAAGACACTGCTGATACTGGTCGGTAAGACTACAGACCGCCACTTTCAGGCAGGTATCGCAGACTACGTGGGGCGCATCAGCCACTATATGCCTTTCGACCTGGTGACGATACCTGAGCTCAAGAACACAAAGAGCTTGACAGAGGAACAGCAGAAGGTCGCTGAGGGAGAGCTGATCATGCGGCAGTTGCAGACGAGTGACACTGTGGTTCTGCTCGACGAACATGGTAGGGAGCTGCGCAGCGTGGAGTTCGCTCGATGGCTCGAGCAGAAACGTAATACAGCACGGAGGCTGGTGTTCGTGATCGGAGGTCCTTATGGCTTCTCTGAGGCAGTCTACGCAAGGGCCAACGCGCAGTTGTCACTGTCAAAGATGACGTTCTCGCATCAGATGGTCAGACTGGTATTTACCGAACAGGTGTATCGTGCCTGTACGATTATCCGAGGCGAGCCCTATCACCATGAATAAAATAACTTGAAAACGCGATATGATATTCTATTTCACAGGCACAGGAAATACGAAATGGGTGGCACGCCAGATTGCTGACGCAATCGGAGAAGAATTGTTATACATTCCCGACCTGATAAGGCAAGGACGATACGAGTATTGTCTCCATAAGGGCGAGCGGATCGGATTCTGCTTTCCCACACATGGTTGGCAGCCGCCAAAGATTGTGAGAACGTTCATCAGCCGGCTACGCCTATGCCGGACACAGGCAGGCGAGCAGCCGTACTGCTGGGCGCTTACCACCTGTGGAGACAACATGGGAGAAGCGATGACTATCCTGAACAAGGAACTGGCAGCCAACAAGCATTTGCAAAGCGACAATGGTCATCTACTCCAGGCAGAAACACTATTTGCCGTGATCATGCCAGAGAGTTATGTATGTCTGCCGTTTATGAAGACCGACTCAGAAGAGAAGGAAGCCATGAAGATAGAGCTGGCACGACAGCAGATGCCACATATCATACAGATGGTCGGCGAGCGTCGCCGAGGTATTGAGGAACTGGAGAAGGGAGCAACGCCCAGACTCTATTCTTATGTTATTGGCAGCTATTTCAACAAGCGGATGATAACAGACAGGAAGTTTACGGTCGATGCAGACGTATGTACCCGTTGTGGGGTGTGTGCCAAAGTCTGTCCTGTGGATAATATCAAAGGTACACCGCCCGCATGGATTCACAACGAGCGATGTACTTGCTGTCTGGCCTGCTATCACCATTGTCCCGTACATGCCATCAACTACGGCAGCATTACAAGGCAGCGCGACCAGTATTATTTCGGCCATCAGCCGAAAAAATGTAAATAGTGTCAGCCGAAGAAGTTTGATGAGATGACTTGCCCCACCCCGGTTGACAGCAACAATTAATAGACGCGAGGGCCGAAGATAGCTGTACCCACGCGTACCATTGTCGAACGTGTCTGCAGGGCAATGGGATAGTCGTCGCTCATCCCCCACGAACGTTCGCAGAAGGTGTCATCGTCGGCAAAATACTGGGCCTTCACCTCGTCGAAGAAGTCTGCGGCAGTCTGCATCTCACGCCGGATTTGTTCGTGGTCATCGACAAACGATGCCATCATCATCAGTCCGCAGATTCGCACATGTTGCATCTGGCGCCACTCGCCAGCCGCAAGGAGTTCGCGACAGGCATCCAGCGAGAGGCCGTACTTGGTGGCCTCTTCAGCAATATGAAGCTCTAAGAGAACGTTGATGACACGTCCGCACTTCTCTGCCTGGCGGTTAATCTCTCGCAGGAGCTTCAGCGAGTCAACAGCCTCAATCATAGACACATACGGTGCGATATATTTCACCTTGTTCGTCTGCAGATGGCCTATGAAATGCCACTCGATATCCTTTGGCAACGACTCGTGCTTCTGGCGCAGTTCCTGCTCATGGCTCTCCCCGAAGATGCGTTGCCCTTCCTCATAGGCGGCGAGGATATATTCATTAGGATGGTATTTGGAAATTGCCACAAGGCGTACACCCTGTGGCAATGTGTCCAATACATTGTGAAGTTTTCCTTTTACGTCGTAGTCCATTGTTACTATTGTTCGTATTCGGGCTTGTCTTCTTGCTTATCGCCCTTCTTGTATTCAAAGACATCCATCAGCGTGGTCTCTGACACGGAGGCGATGACATAGTCGATCATCGTACCGCCCATCACCTCGTCGATGTTCTTCACCGCACCGTTGAAGGAGCCTGCCTGCACGAGGTAGTTCACGCTACTGCGTTTCTCCTTGTCAGTCTTCTCGTCGATGGTGATGAACTGTAGCTTTGCCTTATACCATTTGTCGGCCATATCATCGTCGGAGAAGAATATCTCCTTGTAAGTAGCCTTCTTGATGTCGGCAACGTCGAACTCTCCGCTGATATAGCTCGACATCTCTTCCATGATGCGCTCTTCAGCCTCGCTGAAGCTCAAGGCGTCGACAACGTAATTCTCATTAACTTTCTTCTGCAAGCCGTCTTCCATCACTTTTTCGTAACGGATCTTGCATTCAAACCAAATTGCTGTTCTAGATCTCATATTTTGCTTAAAATTATTTTTTTATCGGTCTATATCTGTCGGGTTCGATAGGATCGAGCGGATCCTGTCCGTACTTGTCTCTATAGCGATCGTATATAGACTTTTTGTTGCCAGTAGTACTTTTTGTTGATGACGCTGAAGAGAATGTGGCAGGACGAGTGGCAGGCGAAGCCGAAGAGCTATTGTCGGTCTGCTTTACGCTTTGTTTTTCCTCTTGACGAGGCCTTAGGCCTATAAAGTCTTTGTCCATCGCCTCCATTTTCTTCTTTGTAATATTCTCGATAATTTCTGCGGCGATGGCCTGCGTTCGGTCTGAACTGAGGTTTGTCAGGGCTGCCAGCTCCTGCTGTTTCTTCGCCAAATCCTCTGTCATCTGTTTCGACTTTGCGGCAAAGACCGTTTGCTCTCCATTCATCGACTCGGTATTATAGACACGCGAGATGATGATATCAGCAGCCTTTGTAAACTGCTTGCGGAAGATGGCCTCGGCTTTAGCATTATAGGTGCGCATACGCTTTTCGTCGACGGATACAGAGTCGTCCCTCAGTTTCTCGTTAGCGATAATGGCTGCGATGGTAGCCGAGTCGGCATCAGCTCCGATGCCAAGATATTCATCTATGTTATCCTCAAAGAGGTCATCGGGGATAGGTTCTTCTACGGGTTTTACGAACTCTACTGGCTCGCGATTTGGCAGCATATACATGAAGAGGCCTGCTATGCAGAGCGCAATGGCGAGTGCAGTGAGGCCGATGGTTCCCGTCTTGCGCAAAGTGCGCGCCTTATTGACGGCCTGTCTCAGGGCTTCTGCCGAGGGGTATCGACTGTCGGGATCGGATGAGGTAGCTTTCTCGACGACATGGCGCAGTTCAAAGGGCAGTCCAGACGACTGATAGATCCAGTTGATAAAGCATCCGATGGAGTAGACATCACTGCAGGCATTTGCACTACCGCCAGAGAGCACCTCGGGGGCGACGAAATCCTCCAGTCCGTCGTAGAGCACGTCGGCTCCAATCTTCTCGTAGAACGAGCCATGACAAAGCAGTCGTACAGCCCCGTCACTCTTGCGCACCAGTATGTTCGATGGCGCATAACAAACGTGGTAGATGTCGTGACTATGAAGCTCTGTCGTGATGTCAAGAAGGTCGCGAAGAGTGGTCGTGACAAAGTCGCTCTTTGCCACCATCGACGGATTCTCGTTAAGCAGCTGTTCGATGGTAATATAGTTTCCCACCTCAACGGCGATGGCATAGATGCCCTCTTCCCCCTCATTCGGCGTGTAATGAAGCTGCTGCTTAGAGTGAATCTCTGCCAGGGCTTCATGCTCGGCTTTCACGCTGTTGTTGAATGTGATGCTGTCAGCTATCTCGTCGTGGAACTCGACGAAATTGGAGTATTTCCCGTCAATCAGACGCTTATAGAAAAAGCCATACGGCAGTCTGACTTTCATCGTCTTACGTGCGTCACGCGTCTCAAGCAATTCCTCGTAGTTCATCCTAAAATATATTTACGATTTATTGATTTACGATTTACGATTTAATCCTGCAGGCAGAATTTTGCTGCAAAAGTACATAATTAAATTGAAAAAACACACAAATTCAAAATTAATTTGTACCTTTGCAGCCGAAAATAAAAAAAAGTAAATCGTAAATCAATAAATCGTAAATAGTTCAACGATGCCAGAAATATCCGTCCGCGGCATTGAGATGCCCGAGTCACCTATCAGGAAGCTTGCCCCCTTGGCCGCTGCTGCCAAGAAGCGTGGCACGAAGGTGTATCACCTGAACATTGGCCAGCCCGACCTGCCTACTCCCCAGGTGGCTCTCGACGCACTGAAGGAGGTCGACCGCCACATTCTCGAGTATTCTCCCTCCCAGGGCTATCTGAGCTACAGGGAGAAGTTGGTGGCATACTACGCGAAATACAATATCAGTGTGACGGCCGATGATATTATCATTACCAGCGGCGGATCAGAGGCGGTGCTCTTCGCCTTCCTTTCATGTCTGAATCCTGGCGATGAGATTATCGTGCCTGAGCCCGCCTACGCCAACTATATGGCCTTCGCCATCTCGGCAGGTGCCAAGATACGCACCATTGCCACCACCATCGAGGAGGGATTCTCGCTGCCAAAGGTTGAGAAGTTCGAGGAGCTCATCAACGAGCGTACCCGTGCCATCATGATCTGCAATCCCAACAACCCCACGGGCTACCTCTATACCCGTCGTGAGATGAACCAGATACGCGACCTGGTGAAGAAGTACGACCTCTATCTCTTCTCCGACGAAGTCTATCGCGAATATATCTATACTGGTTCGCCTTATATCTCCGCCTGCCACCTTGAAGGCATCGAGCAAAACGTGATTCTCATCGACTCCGTGTCGAAGCGCTATAGCGAGTGCGGCATCCGTATCGGTGCCCTCATCACGAAGAACGCCCAGGTGCGTGCCGCTGTGATGAAGTTCTGTCAGGCTCGCCTCTCCCCGCCCCTCATCGGACAGATTGTGGCCGAAGCATCGCTCGACACACCCGAGGAATACCTTCGCGACGTGTACGACGAATACGTGGAGCGCCGTAAGTGCCTTATTGACGGACTGAACCGCATCCCCGGCGTCTACTCACCCATCCCCATGGGAGCCTTCTACACGGTGGCCAAACTGCCTGTCGACGACGCGGAGAAGTTCTGTCGCTGGTGCCTGGCAGAGTTCGATTATGAGGGCGAGACGGTGATGATGGCTCCTGCCGCCGGCTTCTATACCACGCCGGGTGCAGGCATCAACCAGGTACGTATCGCCTACGTGCTGAAGAAGTCAGACCTCGAGCGTGCTCTCTTCGTGCTGCGCAAGGCTCTTGAAGCCTATCCGGGACGTGTAGACGACTAATCAGAAACAAACAACTCTCAAGGTTCATACACATTGAATCTACCGCTTTTCATAGCAAGGCGCATCTATAGCGATCAGGGCGACAAACGTAAGGTGAGTCGTCCTGCTATCCGTATTGCCACCGTTGGGGTGGCCATCGGACTGATGGTGATGATTGTCACCGTGTGTGTGGTGCTGGGATTCAAGCACACCATACGCGACAAGGTGGCCGGCTTCGGCGGACATATTCAGGTGCAGAACCTGATGAGATACAACGAGATCGACCCTTACACCATCTGTGCCGACGACAGCATGATGCAGGTGTTCGGCCAACAGCAGGGCGTACGCCACGTACAGCGCTATACCATCACCCAGGGACTGCTCAAGACCGACGACGACTTCCTCGGCGTGATGTTCAAGGGCGTGGGGCAAGAGTTCGACAAGCGTTTCCTTCAGCAGAACATCGTTGACGGCGAGATACCTGCCTTCAGCGACTCCACCAGCCGTTACCAGCTGCTGATGTCGAAGATGATTGCCGACAAGCTGCACCTTGCTGTTGGCGACAAGGTCTATGCCTACTTCATGGGCGAGGAAGACGTGAAGACCAGGCGCTATACCGTCGCTGGCATCTATCAGACCAATATGACGCGCTTCGATGAGAACCTCTGCTTTACAGACCTCTATGCGGCCAACCGCCTGAACGGCTGGGATGAGGGGCATTGCACGGGTATTGAAGTGGCTGTCGACAACCTCGACCGTCTCGACGTGACGGCAGAGGCCTTTGTCGACCATGTGAACCGTACTGACGACGGACACGGCAACCAGATGATCACCCAGACCATCTACGAACTCTATCCCAACATCTTCACCTGGCTCGAACTGCTCGATATCAACGTGTGGATTATACTTGTGCTGATGGTCTTCGTAGCAGGCTTTACGATGATCAGCGGACTGCTTATCATCATCCTCGAGCGCACACAGATGATAGGTATCCTCAAAGCCCTCGGCACGCGCAACAAGACTGTGCGCCACGTCTTCCTGTGGTTCTCGGTCTTCATCATCGGCAAGGGTATGCTATGGGGCAACATCCTGGGCATTGGCATCGTGCTACTGCAGCAACACACCGGTCTCGTGAGGCTCGACCCGCAGGTGTACTACGTCAGCCAGGCACCTATGGAACTGAACATCCCCCTCATCCTGCTCCTCAACGTGGCCACGCTCCTCATCTGTGTCTTCGTGCTGATCGCCCCCAGCTATCTCGTTTCCCGTATACAGCCAGCCAAGTCGATGAGATACGAATAGCTGTGTTCGTTTTTACGCATAAATTGATACTTTTTGGTCATTATAAGTTATTTTTTGTTTAGAGCATAAAATATTGCACATTTTTTTTTGAAATGTGCAGATTTAGTATTACCTTTGCACAAAATTTCAATAAATGTGCAATTTTTATGGAGCAATTTAGCAGTTTCAATGCTTATATCCAAAAGGCCATAACGGAGAACTGGGATCAAGATGCCCTGACCGACTATCAGGGAATCACTCTCCAGTTTCACGATGTCGCACGCAAGATAGAGAAATTACATATACTCCTTGAGAACAGCGGTATCAAGGCGGGCGACAAGATCGCCATCTGCGGCCGCAATTCTGCCCATTGGGCCGTCAGCTTCCTTGGCACCCTTACCTACGGAGCTGTTGCTGTGCCCATTCTGCATGAGTTCAATGGCGAGCAGATTCACAATATCGTGAACCACTCTGGCGCCAAAATTCTCTTTATCGGCGACTATGCCGTCAAGACCATCAACCCTGAGGCGATGCCCCAGCTCGAGGCCATCATCAACATCCCTGATTTCTCGCTGCTCATCAGCCGGTCGGAGTCAATAACGTATGCGCGCGAACATTTAAATATGATGTTTGGCAGCAAGTATCCCAAAGCCTTCCGCAAGGAGCATGTGCACTACTACGAAGACTCGGCCGAAGAGCTGGCACTCATCAACTACACCTCGGGCACAACAGGCTTCTCAAAGGGCGTGATGTTGCCCTACCGCGCCCTCTGGGGAAACGTGGAGTTTATCATCGACCGCCTGGGGCGGCAAGTACATCCGGGCGACAACCTGCTTAGCATCTTGCCCATGGCCCACATGTATGGCATGGCCGTAGAGTTCCTCTTCGGATTCTGTCATGGCTGCCACCTGTTCTTCCTCACACGTCTGCCGTCGCCGGCCATCATAGCCCAGGCCTTTGCCGACGTGAAGCCCACGCTTATCGTCACCGTCCCCCTGATCATCGAGAAGATTATCCGCAAACGCGTGTTCCCGAAGATACAGAACAACCGCATGCGCCTGCTGCTGCAGATGCCCGTGGTGTCGAAGAAGGTGAAGGAGCGCATCTGTCAGGAGGTGTACAACGCCTTTGGCGGACGGGCCTATGAGGTGATCGTGGGTGGTGCGGCCCTCTCGAAGGAGGTGGAGGAGTTTCTGCTCTCCATCAACTTCCCGCTCACCGTGGGCTACGGCACGACGGAATGCGCCCCGCTCATCACCTACTGCGACTACAAGGACTTCGTGGCGGGCTGCTGCGGCACTCCCGTCGACCGCATGGAGGTGAAGATCCTCTCTTCCGACCCAGAGCATATACCAGGCGAGATCGTCACCCGGGGCACGAACGTCATGCTCGGCTACTACCTCAACGACGAGGCCACACGCCAGGTAATCGACGACGAAGGCTACTACCATACCGGCGACCTGGGCACGATGGCTTCCACGGGCCACCTCTTCATCCGCGGGCGCATCAAGAACATGCTCCTTGGCGCCAACGGCCAGAACGTCTATCCCGAGGAGATTGAAGACAAGCTCAACTCGATGGCGATGGTGTCAGAGAGCGTTGTCGTGCAGCGGGGCGAGAAGCTCGTCGCTCTCGTGCATCCCGACAAGGACGAGATTGTAAACTTCAGCCAGCAGGAACTGGAGGACATCATGGAGCAGAACCGTCAGGAACTCAACGCCGTGCTGCCCGTCTACAGCCGTATCTCAACCATCGAGCTGCACGAAGAAGAGTTCGCAAAGACCCCTAAAAAGAGTATCAAACGCTACTTATATCAGAACAACTAATCGTTATGGAAAAAATACCTAGTTTTAACTCATTGATCCAGAAAAGCATCATTGACAATTGGGATCGCGATGCGCTGACCGACTTCAAGGGCCAGACGCTACAGTATCATGATGTGGCACGCAAAATCGAGAAAATTCATATCCTGTTTGAGAACAGCGGCATCCGCCGGGGCGACAAGATAGCCCTCTGCGGCCGCAACTCCAGCCAGTGGGCCGTGGCTTTCCTCGCCACCCTCACCTATGGCGCCATCGCCGTGCCCATCCTCCATGAGTTCAATGCCGAGCAGATCCACAACATTGTGAATCACTCAGAGGCCCGCCTGCTCTTTGTGGGTGACCACGTGGCCACCATCATCGACCCGATGCAGATGCCCCATCTGGAGGGAATCATCAACAACCCCGACTACTCGCTGATGATCTCGCGTACCGATAAACTCACCTATGCCCGCGAGCACCTCAACGAGCTCTACGGCAAGAAGTTCCCCAAGTACTTCCGCAAGGAGCATGTGCACTACTATACCGAGGGCGACCCCAACGAGCTGGCACTCATCAACTACACCTCGGGCACGACGGGATTCTCGAAGGGCGTCATGATCCCCTACCGCGCCCTGTGGTCGAATGCCGACTTTGCCGACCACGTGCTGGGCAATGTCATCAAATCGGGCGACAAGGTGATCTCCATGCTGCCCATGGCCCACATGTACGGCATGGCCTTCGAGTTCATCTATGAGTTCCTCAAGGGCTGCCACGTCTATTACCTCAGCCGCGTGCCCTCGCCCGCCATCATCGCCCAGGCGCTGGCCGAGATCAAGCCCGTCATCGTCATTGCCGTGCCCCTCATCATCGAGAAGATCATCCGCAAGAAGGTGTTCCCGAAGATCCAGAACAACCGCATGCGCCTGCTGCTGCAGATGCCCGTCATCTCGAAGAAGGTGCGCGAGATGATCTGCCAGGAGGTGCTCAAGGCTTTCGGCGGGCAGATGTACGAGGTCATCATCGGCGGCGCCGCCCTCAACCAGGAAGTAGAGCAGTTCCTCAAGCGCATCGACTTCCCCTACACCGTAGGCTACGGCGCTACGGAGTGCGCACCCATCATCGGCTACGAAGACTGGCACTACTTCGCCCCCGGCTCCTGCGGCAAGGCTGCCTACCACATGGAGGTGAAGATCGACTCTCCCGACCCGGCAAACATCCCCGGCGAGATACTCACACGCGGACTCAACGTGATGCTCGGCTACTATAAGAACCCCGAGGCCACGGCCGAGACCATCGACCGCGACGGATGGTACCACACCGGCGACCTGGGCACGATGGACTATGCGGGCAACATCTTCATCAACGGGCGCTCGAAGAACATGCTCCTCGGACCCAACGGGCAGAACATCTATCCCGAGGAGATCGAAGACAAGCTCAACTCGATGACGATGGTCGTAGAGAGCCTTGTCGTGCAGCGCGACAACAAGCTCGTCGCCCTGGTCTATCCCGACTACGACGAGGCGAAGAACATGAAGTTCTCTGCCGACGACATCCGAAACATCATGGACCAGAACCTCAACGGGCTCAACGATATGATTCCCGCCTACGAGAAGGTGGCCGAGATAGAGATTCGCGAGGAGGAGTTCGAGAAGACGCCCAAGCGCTCCATCAAGCGCTACCTCTACAAGTAGCCCCCGCGCCTACCCCGAACGGTTATAATAAACAGAGAGGCCCGCTTCGTCAATGAAACGAGCCTCTTTGCTTTTTGTGGATGATTGGTTTTCCTACTATCTCTATTGAGGCGGATTAGTGCAAGCCCTGACTTTAGTTACTCTAAAGTGGGAGTTTACCCTAACTAAACTCCCACTTTACCCTAACTAAACCCCGAGGGGCAAATTAGTGCCGTTCAGACGGGTATCATACCACATCGCAGAGACTACAGGTATTCGTAGTAATACCAGTAGGTATTGCCATATTGGTCTTCTACCCTGCCCTTGCGCTCCGTGGGGTCGGCATATTGGCTCTCGAGCTCCTGGAGGTTGCGCCAGTCTTCGTCGGTGACGGCGTGATGGTAGACGACGACGGGATTCGACCGCAGATGGCGGTAGAGCACGAGGGCCTCGCGGTAGTGCTTGGGCAGACGGTCGCTAAGGTCATAGTAGCGGCCAATCTCGCTGGCGAAGCGGTCTATCTGACGGTCGATGAGCAGGGCGCACAGCTTGTAGTCGGCCACCTGAGGGGCGACGACGCTATCGCGGCGCTCCAGCAGCTCGAGGAAGTGGAGTGGCGCCATGGGCTCCGCAGGGCGGCCACCGAGGAAGCGGTAGAGGCTGTCTTCGGGACAGTAGTACATCTGAGTGCGATGGTTGGTGGGCAGTATCTGGTCGACATCGGCGGTGATGGGATACTCGAAGAGGCGCTCGCCGAGGGCATTCATGCGGGCAAGGGCATACATGCGGAGCATAAGCAGGTTGGCATCGCTCTCGAGCGACTCGCGCCCCACGTCGAGGGCCTTCTCGTACTTGCCACTGGCCAGGAGCGTCTCCGTCTGCATGCGGTAGTGATAGACGGCGTTGGTATTGCCTATCCATGCGACGCAGATGATCTGCAGGGCCATGAGCAGGGCGTTGATCCACATGGGTCGCGATACGAGCGAGAAATTGCGGTCGGTCTCAGCCTCCTGCAGGAAGCGGGCCACGACGACGGCGGCGCCCCAGGCCAAGAGCACGAGCAGCGGCAGCACCCATCCCCACAGGCTCACGCCCTCGCCACTCTCTATCTGCTGACTGATCTCGGTGACGAGGGCCAGGAGCATCATCGAGGGCACGTAGGTGAGGGCATGCGACCGCTTGGTGAGCTTGACGAGGGCGCTGACGGCGAGCTGCAGCAGCAGGAGCACGGTGGTGATGATGAGGGCTCCGGCGAGGGGGCTGTAGCGCGTGAGGCCGTGGCTGAGCACGTGCTGCGTCATCGCCAGCTGGTCGGCCTGGAAGAAGTAGAGCCAGCAGAAGCAGAAGAGCACAAAAACAGTAGCACACATCACGCGGATGGTGACGGTGCTACCGCTTCTCAATGGATGATTGTAATTCATTTTCGTAAGACTAACTCATCTTTCTCAGTACGACGGCAGACCGTGCGGGGATGTAGAGCTTGAGCCACTCCTTATGGTCGTTCACGTAGAGCGGGTCGTAGTTCGTCAGGTGAGTCATCGTATCGTCGGCAAAGCCGTTGCCGCCAAAGTCCTTCGAGTCGGTATTCAGTACCACCTCGTAAGAGCCTGTAGGCACGAGGAAGCCGTAGTCGGTATAAGAGCGGTCAGGTGAGAAGTTGAACACGAACACGAGGTCGCCTCGCATAAAGCAGAGAATCTTATCGCCTTCGTCGTGCCAGATCTCCTGTACGGGCGTATCCTGGAAATTCTTCTGGCTCTTGATGACCTTGAGCATCTCACGGTCGAAGTCGCCCAGCCAGTGGTAGCAGAGGTCCTTGTTGTCGACGAGGTTCCACTGGCGGCGTGCATACTTGTACGACCAGCCGTTGCCCTCGCGCGGGAAGTCGATCCACTCGGGATGGCCGAACTCGTTGCCCATGAAGTTCAGATAGCCGCCGTTGATGGCGCCTGCCGTCACCAGTCGTATCATCTTGTGCAGGGCGATGCCTCGCTGGGCGATGTCGTTCACGTCCTTCTTGGCGAAGTGCCAGTACATGTCGGCGTCGATGAGGCGGAAGATGATAGTCTTGTCGCCCACGAGTGCCTGGTCGTGCGACTCACAGTAGGAGATGGTCTTCTCGTCGGGACGGCGGTTCTTGACCTCCCAGAAGATCGAGGTGACGTTGATATCCTCGTCGCGCACCTCTTTAATCGTCTTGATCCAGTAGTCGGGTATGTTCATGGCCATGCGGTAGTCGAAGCCATAGCCTCCATCCTCGAACTTGGCAGCCAGTCCGGGCATTCCAGATACTTCCTCGGCGATGGTGATGGCGTTGGGGTTCTCCTCGTGGATGAGGCAGTTGGCCAGCGTGAGGTAGCAGATGGCGTTGTCGTCCTCATGTCCGTTGAAATAGTCACCATAGCCTCCGAAGGCCTCGCCCAGTCCGTGGCTGTAGTAGAGCATGGAGGTGACGCCGTCGAAGCGGAAGCCGTCGAAGTGGAACTCTCCGAGCCAGTAGCGGCAGTTGGAGAGCAGGAAGTGGAGCACCTCGTCCTTGCCGTAGTCGAAGCACAGCGAGTCCCATGCTGGGTGCTCGTGGCGGTCGCCGGGATAGAAGAACTGGTTGGGGTCGCCGGCGAGGTTGCCCAGGCCCTCCACCTCGTTCTTCACGGCGTGAGAGTGTACGATGTCCATGATGACGGCGATGCCCAGACGGTGAGCCTCGTCGATGAGCGCCTTCAGCTCCTCGGGGGTGCCGAAGCGCGAGCTGGGAGCAAAGAAGCTGCTGACATGGTAGCCGAACGAGCCGTAGTAGGGATGCTCCTGGATGGCCATCACCTGGATGGCGTTATAGCCGGCCTTGGCCACGCGCGGCAGGATATTGTCCTTGAACTCGGTGTAGGTGCCCACCTTCTCGGCATCCTGTGCCATACCCACATGGCACTCGTAAATGAGCAGGGGCGACTTCTTTGGCTTGAACGTCTTCTTCTTCCACACGTAGGGCTCGGGGTTCCACACCTGGGCGGAGAATATCTTCGTCTGATCATCCTGCACCACGCGACGGCACCAGGCAGGGATGCGCTCGCCCTCGCCACCGTTCCACTTCACCTTCATCTTATACAACTGGCCGTGCTTCAGGGCCTTCTCCGAGAGTTTCAGCTCCCAGTTGCCGGTGCCCTCGATACGCTTGCAGCGGTATTTCTCGCTCTCCTGCCAGTCGTTGAAGTCACCGATCAGGTAGATGTCGGTGGCATTGGGCGCCCACTCACGGAACACCCAGCCCTTGGCGAGCTTGTGGAGTCCGAAATAGAAGTGGCCCGAGGCGAAGTCGGTGAGCTTCTTCTTGCCGTTCTGCGTGAGCTGGTTTATCTTCCAAAGGGCGTGGTCATGACGCCCGCGGATGGCTCCCTCGAAGGGCTCCAGCCAGCTGTCGTTTCTCACGAGTCCAATATGTTCGGGCTGCTTCATCTCCACAGCCTTCTTGGCGGTGGTCTTCTTGGCTGCGGCCTTCTTGGGGGCAGCAGCCTTCTTCGTGGCAGTCTTCTTTGTTGTGGTTTCTTTCTTTGTTGCCATTATGCTTTAACTTTAAAGATTGCTTTTTTTATTTCGGGGGCATCGGTGATGCAGGGCATGTGGCCGTCTTGCGGGAAGAAGATGGCAAACTGTCCGGGCTGTACCGTCACATACGTCTGGGGCTGGGTGTCGCCATACTTGGTGATGTCCTTCTCAGCATTGTATTCGAAGGCAGGCAGATCGCACAATGGCGTATAGCCGAAGGTCTCCGAGGCAGAGAGGGGAATCTGGATGTCGATCATCTCGACGTGGGTCTCGAGGAAGGCCGTCTGCTTGGTGCGACCCTTGGCCACCTGAAGGTTCAGGAAGAGGTCCTTGTCTTTGATGGGATACTTGCCAGGCTCCATCGTCTGGAGGTCGTTGGCCTTGATGAATGCTTCTACATCGGCAAACAGCGGGTTGAGAGCCACGTAGTTGCCCAACTTGTCAATTGTGTCAATAATCATAAGCTTTTATATTATTAGTGTAATTTATAACAATGTCCGGTGGCCGCGGGTGTAGGTGCCCTGGCGCACAATCTTGCCGTTGCGGTCTTTTTCGATGAACTTACCGTCGCGCATATCGTCGACGTAGGTGCCCTCGAAGCGGGTACCGTCCTTGTCCTCCTCGATGGCAGGACCGTTGCGCTTGCCGTCCTTCATATGACCCTTGAACTTTGAGCCGTCGGCGAAGCGCATGATGCACTCACCATTGGGCTGGCCGTTGCGGAAGAGGCCCTCCACCTGGTCGCCGTTCTTCTTGGTCAGCTTGCCGCGCCCTTCTTGCTTGTCGTGCTGCCATTGGCCGGTATACATGTCGCCATTCTTCCAGATGAACGTGCCCTGTCCCTGCTTGTCGCCATTGACGAACGAGCCGGAGTATTTATCGCCGTTGGCATACTTGAAGATACCCGAGCCCGTTCGGTTGCCGTTGACGTAGTCGCCCTCGTACACATCGCCGTTCTGGAACTTATAGATGCCGCGGCCATTCATCTCGTCGTGCTGCCACTGGCCGGTATACGAGTCACCGTCGGCATAGCGGAAGGTACCCTTGCCCGAGCGCATGTTGTCCTTCCACTCACCCCTGTAGGAAGAGCCGTCGCCCCAGTCGAACACACCCTGCCCCTGCTTCTTGTCGTTGACCCACTCGCCGTCGTAGTAGGCACCGCTGGCAAAGGTGTAGCGGCCCTTGCCCGAGCGCATGTCCTTGAACCACTCGCCGTCGTACTTGTCACCGTTGAAGTAGTACATGATGCCGTGTCCGTGCTGATAGTCGCGGAACCACAAGCCTTCGTAGCGGTTGTTGTTGGCGAAGTAATAGGTACCCTGACCGTGCTGCTGGTCCTGGAACCACTCGCCCTCATATTTCTCGCCGTCGGTGAAGAGATAGGTGCCATAGCCCTGGCGCTTGCCTTTCTCATACTCGCCCTCATACAGATTTCCGTTCTTATACACGGCACGGCCTTTGCCGTGGGGCTTTCCCGACTGTAGTTCTCCGTTGTAGTCGCCACCATCCTTGGTCTTCGTCGAGCCAAGCGTAACCTTCTGTGCGCCAATGGGCAACAGAAGCATGAGTGACAGTATTGTAGTGATATATCGTTTCGATGTCATGTGTATTCGTCTTAAAAAACTTTTGCAAATTTACTAATAATTTTAGTGCCGCCCAAACTTTTCCATATAATTTAACGATAAAATGGAGATTTTTCATTACCTTTGCAACCAATATGAAATATATAGGTATTATTCCTGCCCGATACGCCTCTACGCGTTTTCCGGGCAAGCCGCTGGCCATGCTGGGTGGCAAGACGGTGATACAGAGAGTCTACGAACAGGCCATGAGCGTGCTGCCCGAGGCATACGTGGCTACCGACGATGAGCGTATCTTCGCCTGTGTCGAAGCCTTCGGCGGACGGGCTGTGATGACGCGCGCCGACCATAAGAGCGGTACCGACCGCATCGAGGAGGCTGCCGAGAAGACGGGCACCGATGCCGATGTCATCATCAACATCCAGGGCGACGAGCCTTTTGTGCAGCCCTCACAGATAGAGACGCTCATGCATCTCTTCGACGACCCCTCGACACAGATCGGCACGCTGGGCAAGCCTTTCGAATCCATCGAGGCCGTGCGCAACCCCAATTCGCCGAAGATCGTCGTCGACCGTCGGGGCTTCGCCCTCTACTTCAGCCGTAGTGTCATCCCTTATGTGAGAGGTGTAGAGGCCGGCGACTGGCTCGCCCACTTCCCTTTCCTCAAGCACCTGGGCGTCTATGCCTATCGCCGGGAGGTTCTCGCAGAGGTCACCCGTCTGCCTCAGAGTGCCCTCGAGAAAGCCGAGAGCCTCGAGCAGCTCCGCTGGCTGGAGAACGGCTACCGCATCCGCGTGGGACTGACTGACGTTGAGACCGTGGGTATCGACACCCCCGATGATCTCGCCCGAGCCGAGACGTTCCTCCTGCAGCATCCGAAGAGATAAGTTTGTGATGAATCTGTCAAAAGCCATCCCCCATACGCTATCGCTCAGGCTGAGCCTGATGATGGTCTTAGTGATAGCCATGCTGCTCACCGGCGTCATGGGCGTGATGTTCCACTTCTCGCGCAAAGTGCTCAGAGAAGAGGCCATGCATAGCGCGGAGAATACACTCCAGGCAACGGCACAGCACATAGACAACATACTGCTGAGCGTGGAACAAGGGGCTGGCAACTACTACTGGGACGTGTTACAGCACCTCGACCAGCCCGAGCTTATGGAAGACTACTGCCGCGAGCTCGTGAAGAGCAACCGCTACGTCGCTGGCTGTGCCATCGCCTTCGAACCCGGATACTACCCCGGACGGGATGAGTTCATGGCCTACGTCAGGCGGAATCTCATCGAGGGCGACTGGCTCAATGGCAGAGACACACTCGAGACACCACAATCCTTCCACAATGAGTCGTACACCAAGCAGGCCTGGTATTCCCAGCCTTTGAAAACACAACGCACCTACTGGATGGAACCCCTAAAAGACGGCCCGATAGATGATGCGCTGATCACCTTCTCGCTGCCTATATTCGACACCTCAAAAGGCACAGACGCCGAGGGGAAGATGAAGTGCGTCGGGGTGATGGGTGTCGACGTGCCGATACGGTTGCTCTCAGAATTCATCCTCGCCACTAAGCCCTCACCCAATGGCTATACCATGCTGCTGGGACAGAAGGGAACCTATATCGTTCACCCAGATGCCGAGAAGTTGTACCACCAAACTATTTTCACGCAATTAGAACACGGTGCCGACCCCTCCATACGCGAGATAGGCAACGCCATGGTGAATGGAGAATCGGGCTTTAAAGCCATCAAGCTCGACGGCAACCTTTGGTACGTGGTATTCCAGCCCCTGACACGGGCAGATGTGCCAGGCCGCGTGACGGACTATCTGAACTGGAGCGTGGGGGTGGTATATCCCGACAATGATATCTTCAGCGCTCACCGCCAGCTGCTATATTATCTGCTGGCCATCGCCATCATTGGCTTGGCAACATTCTTCCTGCTTTGCCGCGTCTACGCGCATCGCAAGCTGTTACCCTTAGCCCAGCTGACATACGCCGCACAGCGCATTGCAGAGGGCGACTACGACGCGACGGTGCCACAAGCCACCCACGACGACGAGATAGGACAGCTGCAGAACCACTTCCTGAAGATGCAGCGCGCTCTATCGGTACACATGAGCGAGCAGAACCGGTTGTCGGCTCAACTGCAGGAGCGTAATGAGGTACTGCAGCGTGCCTACCGTCAGACTCAGGAGGCCGACCGGACGAAGACCTCGTTCCTCCACGCTATGACCAACCAGATGGTGTCGCCCGCCGATGCCATCCTCAACAGCGTGAACGACGATCCCGTGCACACGGCAGACGTGATACAGCAGCAGACCAAGGTCATCATCGATATTCTCGACCACATGCTCAAAGAAGCAGGAAAGGAGGGTGCCCATGCCTAAGACCAGTAGCCGCCTCTCAACAAAGCTCAGCCTGGGCATCATGCTCATGGCGATACCCATCTTCCTGCTGTCGCTGGGACTGCTCTTCATCCAGTCGCGTCATTTCGTGCATCGGGTGGCAGGCGAACGGGCGGTGAGCGCCCTCGACATCACCATGCACAACGTGAAGAAATACCTGCTCACCATAGAGACCGCCACCAACAGCAACTCCTGGTTTGCCGAGCGCAACTTCCACCCCGACTCGCTGTTCGAGCTTAGCCGGCGTATCGTCATGCTCAACCGGCTCGTCTATGGCTGTTCCATCAGCGCCGAACCCGACCATTTCCCTCAGATGGGGCACTACTTCTCCGTCTATTCCATCTTCCAAGGCGACTCAATCGTCACGAAGCGAGAGGGCGACTACGACTACTTCAGAAAGGCATGGTACAAGTCGGCTATAACTGCTGACAAGCCGATCTGGATCGACCCCTACGACGACGATGCAGAGGGTGGCATCAAAGCCTTGGAGACCATCGCCTCCTACTGTATGCCGCTACGGCAAAATGGCCACATCGTGGGCGTCATCTCCTCCGACCTCTCTTTTAAAGGCCTCTCCGACATCGTCAATAGCGCCACGCCACCCTACCCTAATGCCTACTTCATGATGGTTGGCAAAGATGGGCGCTATCTCATCCACCCCGACAGTACACGACTCTTCAGGACAACCATCTTCGACGATTTCGAGCAGACCCATATAGCAGAGCTCCGTACGCTGGGCTACGAGATGATTGAAGGCAAGTCGGGCAGCATGCATGTCGACATCAACGGACGGGCGTGTCACGTCAGCTATCGTCCCGTCCCCAGCACCACATGGAGCATCGCACTCGTCTGTCCCGACAAAGAGATCATGAGGGGATTCCATCGGCTATCCTACCTCATCCTGGCACTTAGCATCGTAGGACTTCTCGGTATCCTGTGGCTCAGCCGGCGCATGGTGAACCAGGCCCTCCGTCCCCTCGCCTATTTGCTGGGCATGCTCAAGAAGATGGCTGCCGGACAGTATGACGACAAGATACCTCACACACATCGCGACGATGCCATCGGGCGCCTGCAGAACAGCTTTGCCATCATGCAGCAGTCCATCGACGACCAGGCCTCCGGCATACGTCAGACCACCCTTCAGACCGAACAGCGCAATAAAGAACTGTCTGAGGCCAAGTTGCTGGCAGAAAAGGCCGTCAGGCAGAAGACGCTTTTCATCCAGAATGTGTCGCACCAGATACGTACGCCATTGAACATCATCGCCGGCTTTGCGCAGGTGCTGCAGGAGAACCCGGCACTGCCCGGACATGAGAAGGCGGAGATCACGGATATGATGCTGCACAACGCCATCCACTTCAAACGCATGGTTCTCATGCTCTTCAACTGCTCCGACATCGGAATATCAGAGGAGCTTAAGAGCAAGCGTAACGACGTGGTGGTGTGCAACCAGCTGGCCCAAGGCTGTCTCGACTACACACGGCGCTATGCTCCCAATGCAATCATCAACGTGGAAAGCAGCCTGCCCGACAGTTGCACCATCAAGACTAACCGTCTCTATCTGACGCGATCGTTACACGAGCTGCTCTTCAATGCGGTGAAATACTCCGACGGCAAACATATCACCCTGCGCATCTCGCAGACGGAGAACACCGTCAGATTCGTTGTCGAGGATGTAGGGAAAGGGCTGTCAAATGAGTTCATCGATCAGATGTTCGAGCCTTTCACCAAGAGCGACGACCTCTCCCAAGGCCTCGGCCTGGGACTGCCTCTGACCAAGCGCCACATCGTCAGTCTCGGCGGAGAGCTCACCCTCGACACCACCTATCACGACGGATGCCGATTCATCATCGACATGCCGAAGTCATAACCACAAACCATCAAATAAAAAACGACTCCCTGCCACGATATGACAGGGAGTCTGTTTTCTTGTTGACCTATCTCTTTACAGATTGAGGCTCTTCTTGATGGCCTCGATCTTCTCGTTGGCAGCATTGGTGCAACGCTCGTAGCAGCCGGCGCACTTGAAGGTAGGATCCTTCACCTCGCAGTAGAACTTAATCTTCGGCTCTGTGCCCGAAGGACGGACGCTGACCTTCGTGCCGTCCTCGCAGAACCACTGGAGCACGTTCGAGGTGGTAGGCATGTTGATCTTCTCCTTCGTACCGTCGGCCTTCGTTGCCTCGAGGGTCTGATAGTCCTTCCACAGGCAGATCTTCGAGCCTCCGAGCTCCTTCGGCGGGTTCTGGCGGAAGTCGACCATCATCTGCTTGATCTCGTCGGCACCGCTCTTACCGGGCTTCACCACGTTGATGGTAGTCTCCTTCGAGAAGCCATACTCTGCGTAGATGTCCATCAGCAGGTCGTACAGCGTGCGGCCGTTGTCCTTGGCCCAGGCTGCGATCTCACAGATCAGGCAGATAGATGCGGGGGAGTCCTTGTCGCGCACCTTGTCGAACGGCAGGAATCCGAACGACTCCTCACCGCCGCCGATAAACTTCTGCTTGCCCTCAGAGATGCGGATCTCGTTGGCAATCCACTTGAAGCCTGTGTAGCAGTCGCGCAGCTCCACGCCGTTCTTCTTGGCGATCTCGGCAATCTCCTCGGTGGTCACGATGGTCTTCACGAGGAACTCGTTGCCCTTCAGCTGACCGAGCTTCTTCTTGTTGGCGATGATATACCAGCAGAACATCATGCAGGTCTGGTTACCGTTGAGGATCTCCCACTCGCCCTTATTGTTGCGGCAGACGATGGCCAGACGGTCGGCATCGGGGTCGGAGGCGATCACGAGGTCGGCATTGAGCTTCGTACCGAGCTTCATGCCCAGCGTCATAGCCTCGGCATTCTCGGGGTTCGGGCTGACGACGGTGGGGAAGTTACCGTCGATTACCATCTGCTCGCGCACCACGTGGATGTTCTGGAATCCCCAAGAGCGCAGAGCCTCGGGAATAATCACGCGACCCGTGCCGTGCATGGGTGAGTAGACGATGTTCAGGTCCTTCTGGCGCAGGATGACATCCTGATCCACCATAGCCTCCTTCACGGCCTGCAGGTAGTCCCAGTCCATCTCACCGCCGATGATCTCAATGAGGTCGTAGTTCGGCTCAAACTTCACCTGGTCGATGGTCACCTTGTTCACCTCGTCGATGATACCCTTGTCATGCGGAGCAAGCACCTGTGCACCGTCCTCCCAGTAGGCCTTGTAGCCGTTATACTCGCGGGGGTTGTGGGAGGCAGTCACGTTCACACCAGCCTGAGCGCCGAGCTGACGGATGGCGAACGAGATCTCTGGCGTCGGGCGGAGGCTCTCGAAGAGATAAGCCTTGATGCCGTTGGCCGAGAAGATGGCTGCCACGGACTCTGCGAACATACGTCCGTTGTTGCGGCAGTCGTGGCCCACGACGACGGCGAGATCCTTGCGGCCGGGGAAGGCCTTGAGGATATAGTTTGCAAAACCCTGCGTGGCCATGCCTACGATGTACTTGTTCATGCGGTTCGTACCGGCACCCATGATGCCGCGCAGACCACCCGTACCAAACTCGAGGTTCTGATAGAAGGCGTCGATGAGGGCGGTCTTGTCCTCTGCGTCGAGCATTGCCTGTACTTCCTTACGTGTCTCCTCGTCAAAGGCCGGAGAGAGCCATTCCTTTGCCCGTGCCTCGCACTGAGCGATCAACTGTGCATTGTCTGCCATAATTCTTACGTTTTTATTTGTTTTAGATTGTTAATACATCATTCCAAATGACAAAGTTAGGCATTATTTTGCATACTACCAATATAATGCCCTAACTTTTTCATTTCTTTAAGATTTTATCGATCTCATCGAACTGTTTTCCTAAGTTCAGATTGAAATATATCCTGTAGAGTGCCGGCCCCCATTTGTCCTTGGCCGCTGGTGCCAGTCGGCGGTAGGTCTCCATGTAGGGCTGGGCTTTCTGGTACATCTTGCGTATCTGCTTCTTGTGGCGCCGGGGGTCCATGTTGAGGATGATGTTCAGGCAGGCCGTACCGGCGTTATAGTAGGCCTCGGCCATCTGGTCGTTGACGGCGATGAGACGGTCTGAGTAGGTGAGGCAGTCGGCATAGCGCCCCAGGTTGAGCAGCATGGTCGACTTGGCGAAGAGGTAGAGCTCGTTGAGCGAGTCCGACTTCAGCGCTTCCTCGGCCACGAGCAGTCCTTGTTTGTAGTTGCCTTTGCGCGTATAGCTGTCCATGAGCCGCGGGAAGAAATAGGCCGACTGCGGGAAGAAGGCGAATCCCTCCCAGAGTATCTCCGTGTAGCGCTGCTCGTCGCCCAATCGGTTCCATGCCTCGGCAGCATACTGGAGGGTGAACTCCAGCTTGGTGGTGTCGCGCCTTGCAAGGTCCTGATAACGGAGCGTGAGCACGGGGTCGCCGAGGCGGTAGCCACAATAGGTGGCCCAGTAGGCTGCCTCGCCCATGCGCCCGTCAGTCTGTAGCAGCTGGTGGTCGACAAACAGGGGCTGACGGGCACAGTCGATATAGGTCTCGAAGAAGTCGAAGGCAGTCTTGAAGTCCTCCTTGCGCAGGTGGTTGGCCCCTCCGAAGAAGAGGTTCGGCCGATAGGTGAGCAGCCGCTGGGCGTTGTCCTTGCGGTAGTCGAGCGGTGCCCTACCCTTCTTGTCGGGCTGACTGTCGAGCGAGTCGAGGCGCTCGGCGATGGTGAATATCCGTCGCGTGAGATTGAAGAGCTGCGTGGTGTCGATCTTCTGATGCTTGTACATGCGCTCGTTGAGCACGCCATACTGCTTCTCCACAGCCTGGAGCCACAGGTCGTAGATGCGGCGGTTCTGCTGGTTGGCCGAGTCGCGCAGCAGCTTGGTCATGAGCTGCTCGGCCTTTTCAAGGTTCTTGCCGTTGCGCAGATAGCCCTCGGCCTCGGCCATCTGGCGCTTCTGCGCCGTGGCGCTGGTGGCGAAGAGGGTCGAAACTGCAAGCAGCAGCATCAGAGCCTTATGGTGGTGTGTGTGAATTGTTATCCTAAGTGTCATTGTGTTTTAAATAAATGTGTGTGTGTTTATTCTATCTGTTGGAGCGTTTCGTAGATACGCTGCACGGGCAGCCCCATCACGTTGTAGTAGCTGCCGCGGAGGCTCGTCACTCCCACGTACCCGATCCACTCCTGTATGCCGTAGGCCCCGGCCTTGTCGAAGGGCTTATAGCGCGATATATAATAATGTATCTCGTCGTCGGTGAGTGGGCGGAAAGTGACGTCGGTGGTCACGGCGAACCGTCGTTCCTGGGTGGTGGTAAGCATCGCCACGCCCGTGGTCACCTGATGGGTGCGCCCGCTGATCAGCCGGAGCATGCGCGTGGCGTCGGCCTCGTCGACGGGCTTGCCGAGGATCTCGTCGCCGACGATGACCACGGTGTCGGCAGTGATGAGCAGCTCGTCGTCGGCAAGACTGCCGCGATAGGCGTCGGCCTTCTTGCCAGAGATATAGCGCGCCACCTCGCCTACCGGCAGGTCGGCGGGGTACGACTCGTCGATGTCCGCCATCACCCGCACTTCAAACGGCAGCCCGAGCCCTGCAAGCAGCTCCCGTCGCCGTGGCGAATTACTCGCCAGCACTATCTTATATCTTCCATTCATCATTTCTCTTTCTTTTTCCACGAATCATATCTCACTCCACACTCCTCACTCCTCACTCCTCGAAAAAACATCACCATCCGAAGGCCTTGGCATTCATCACCCACTTGCCTTGAGCGCGCAGCGTCTGCTCGATCACGTCGCGCCCGCAGCCATAGCCACCCTTGCGGTCGCTGATGTAGACGGACACATCCTTTATCTCCGGACAGGCGTCCTTGGGACACACGGGACAGCCCGCGCGCCGCATCACCTCCAGGTCGGGGATGTCGTCGCCCATATACATCACCTCGTCGTCGCTGAGACCGTATTTGGCCAGAAACCGGTCGTACGTCTCTATCTTCACGGCACAGCCAATGTAGATGTCCTCCACGCCCAGACCTTCATAGCGCACCCGCACGCTGTCGACCCTGGCACCCGTGAGGATGGCGATGCGCAGGCCGAGCTTCATGGCGAGCTGGATGGCATAGCCGTCCTTGATGTTCACCGTGCGCAGGGGCACGCCGTCAGCGTCGAGGTTGATGGTCTCCGCGCTCAGCACACCGTCGATATCGAAGATGATCGCCCGTATCTTATTCAAATCGTAGTTAATCATAACCGTAAACTGTAAACCGTAAACTGTAAACCGTAAACTGTAAACCGTAAACCGTAAACTGTAAACCGTAAACTGTAAACCGTAAACTGTAAACCGTAAACTGTAAACCGTAAACTGTAAACCGTAAACTAAAACTTATTCAGGTGTACATTCTCCCACTTCAGCTTGTCCTCGCTCTGGGGCTTGCGCTCGTCGGTCCAGTGGCCGATGGCAACCACGCAGAGGCAGTTCAGCTCGTCGGGGATGTCGAGGATGCCGCGGATGACGGTGTCGGCCGTCGTACCGTCGTCGAGGCCACGCCCGCGCATCTGCACCCAGCACGAGCCCAGGCCCAGCTCCTCTGCCTGATACTGCATGCTGATGGCGGCGATGGAGCCGTCTTCCACCCAACAGTCGTTCTGCATGGGGTTGCCCAGCACGACGATGGCTACAGGAGCGTCTTTCAGGAACTGGCTTCCGAGGTTCTTCGCGTCGGCGAGTTTCTCCAGCGAGAGCTTGTCGTCGACGACGATGAACTGCCAGACGCGCTGACTCTTCGACGTGGGCGACATCAGGGCGGCGCGCAGAATGAGCTTCAGGTCTTCCGCGTCGATCTCCTCGTTAGTAAACTTTCTGTGGCTGCGGCGCTGCTGCGCCAGGTCTTTGAATGCTGTCATATCTTTCTGCTTTTGCTTTTCTGTCTATAAATGATGTTTTCGCGTGCAAAGATAATGAAAAGTTAAGAGTTTACCGGCATGAGTTAAGAAATATTTCAGTCGCCCCGCGTTTTTTGTTTATTCTTAACGCTTTGGCCCGTCTCCTGAGCCGCGTTGGCTCATCGGCATCCACGCTTTCTAAGGAGACTTTTATTCTACGGATTATTGGATTATAGGAGATTTTTAACTCCTTCTCTCCTATGCTCCTTAGACATTTTCGCTTCCAAGGAGATTTTTATTCTAAGGAGTTTAGGAGTTTAGGAGATTTTTAACTCCTTTTCTCCTATGCTCCTTAGACATTCTCGCTTCAAAGGAGATTTTTTATTCTAAGGAGTTTAGGAGTTTAGGAGATTTATTTCTTTGCAAAAACTCCTTTTCTCCTATTCTCCTTAGACATTTTTCGCTTCAAAGGAGATTTTTTGTTCTAAGGAGTTTAGGATTATAGGAGATTTTTTAACTCCTTTTCTCCTATTCTCCTTAGACAAAGAACAACCTCTCCTTAGCCCTCGCCGCCGTTGCCGTCGGCCTGCGGTGCGAGCAGGTAGCTGATGGGCGTCTTCTTCTGCACACGGCGCTCCTTGCCGCCCACGGTGCGCTTCTCGCTCTCCACGAGGTAGCCGAACTCGAAGAGACACTCCTGCTTGAACGCCCTCGAGGTGAGCTTCTCGCCCTTCGTGTTCTCAGGCGTGAAGTTGATGTGCACGCCGTTGATCAGCGCGTCGGCACCAGCCGCCACCGCCTCCGCCAGCGAGCCCTTGCCGTTGCCCTGGGCGTCGATGCTCACGCCGAACGTGCCGAAGCCGTCGAGCTTCACGGGCTGACCCTCCTTCAGCAGGTGAACCATGCACTTCACCATCTCGCCCAGCACGAGCACCGTCATCTCGTACGTCGAGACCTTGTTGTGCTCGGCCATGTGCTTCGCCAGA
>CAMNPN010000104.1 GCA_946548085.1 uncultured Prevotella sp.
AATGCATAATAATTTGACAATTCTAATATCCCTACTACCTGAAACCACTGTTAATCCATTTAACATTCTGGACTTTTTCAGTGGGCTCCTTATAGGGGGCCATAAGTAGAGGGGGGAGCATCAGTCTGGAACTCCCGAATCTTCATTTTTCTACCTTCAATGATGCGTAAACAATCATTCTGGCAGCCGTGCTGATGCCTTCCACGGTATAAAGAGATGCCTTCCACAACTCATGGAAGGCATCTCCATATAGGTATGCAAGGCATCGGAACGACCTGTGGAAGGCATCGGAACAACCCGTGCAAGGCATTGCCATGACTGATAACGGATAAGAACATGTTTGAACGTCAATGTCCGTAAGGAAACGTGGGAAGTCGTGGTCCTAACCTCCTCTTGTGCTTTTTTCAGAACACGAAGCAGAGTGAGGCATAGAGTTGGATGGCGAAGATATAGATGATGACGAGCGGTGCGCCATGAGCGATGCCCGAACTGAGGGCATCGAGCACGTCGGCCAGGCTGTGCAGCCGGCCCGACACGAGTCCGAAGGTGCAGCTGAAGAGGCAGATGCCGAAGGCGACGGCAGGCACGAGGCTCCGACTGAATGCCGAGGGGAAGAGATGGCCCGTGGCTGAGAGCAGGATGGCATGAGGTGCCAGGGTGAGAAGGGCCAGGATGGTGATATAGACAACCAGGATCACGACGGCCACGCGGAGGGCGAGACGGTCGCGGAAATTTGAGCTGAAGAATGAAGCCCGCGACATGAAGATCCTGCTACCGCTCTTCTGTATGCAGCCAAAGGCGCTGAGCAGCAGCAGGAGCCACACCAGCGGCGGCGAGGCGACGATTGTCTCGAACGAGCCGAAGAACCAGCGTATGCCCTCGCTGGAGAGCAGCGAGCGCACGCCCTCCATCCGCGTGGCAGAGAGGAGCCACGAGAGGATGACAAGCAGCACCTCGGCCACCACCAGCACGAAGGCCAGCAGGGCAAGACGGTCGCGGGTATGGCGGACGACGCTATTCTTCATCGGGATGTAGGTTGTCGATGTCGAGGATGCGGAGCTCGATTGCCCGCACGACGAGACGCGTGGCATTGATGCCGCCGCCACCCTCGGGGAAGAGCTTCTGGATGAGCTCGTTCTGCCGCTTCTCAAGACTCTTCACGCCGAAAGGCATGCCCCGCAGGTTGGTGATCTGTTCCTTGGTATAGCCCAGGGCGAGATGGCGGAGGAACCGCTCGTCGTACTCGTCGATCTCGTAGTTCACCAGCGCCTCCTGCTTGAAGATCTGACCGCTGACGGAGGCCTTGAAGCGCTCGACGATCTTCTCGAGGATAGGCTCGTTGAACACCAGTTGCTTGCCGTCCATCACGGCCGACACGTCGCGGCGCGTCAGCAGCTCACCCGTCTTGAGGATGATGCCGTCGGCACCGGCATCGAGCACGTCGACCCACAGTTTCTCGTTCAGTATCTCACCAGTAAAGATGAGCACCTTCACCTGAGGGTGCAGCTCCTTGGTGTGGCGGCAGATCTCCACTCCGACGGTGGTAGAGCCGCCCAGGCCGAGGTCGAGGAGCACGAGGTCGGGCACCTGCTGCTTGAGCAGCCGCCAGAAGGCCGGCTCCGTATCGGCCGTACCAATCACTTCGGCCTCGGGGATGTCGGCGCGTATGATTCCAAGTGTGCCTTTCAGTTCGAGGGGCACATCCTCTACGATAATGACTTTGAATGGATCCATGATGCTATTTACGATTAACGGATTTACGATTTGTTACACCGGCGGCGGGAAGGATGACGACGATGGTGGTCACGGCATCGACGACCTCAGCGTAGATGCCACAGCCGCGACGGTTGGTGGCCTCGCCGTGGTCGCGAACGATCTGTCGGCAGAGCAGAAAGGGGATATGGTCGCGCGAGGGGGTGAAGAGGTCGGTGGCCTGCCCGGGGGTGAGACGGAGTTGGGGCATGGGGATGCGCACCTCTATATACTGGTTGTCGCGGACGGTGAACTGCTTATCGAGTTGCTGCTGGCCAGACTGGCGGCGCAGTATCTCGTAGAGATAGCGGACGAGCGTCTCATCGCCCAGCACGCCGCCTTCGAGGGGTTTCAGGTGCAGCGAGGCCCGTTCCACCTGTCGCATGGCCTGGCGGCTGAGCACGCCATAGAGCTCACGATAGTAGCGGGTGACCTCGACCAGCGCCTCCACCTGGTTGGCATCGAGCAACTGGCGGATGCGGGAGGGGTAGTACATCGTCTCGTGCTTCAGCGTGGAGAGGCAGTTGTCGAGCACGGCATTGGAGACACGCAGGTTGCCGTCCTCCAGTTCGGCCTTGCGTATCTCGTCGTCGAGCATCTCCAGACTGTTCTGCCGCTGCTGCTCGCGCAGGAATCGGTCGTAGAGCCTGTGGCGGTAGTAGAGCAGATAGTAGGCCGGCACGATGGCCAGGAGCAGCAGCACGAGCAGGATGACAGCGATGGTCTTGTTGGTCTGCGACTGCTGCATCGTGCGACAATAGTCGCCTAGGGTGTTGTCGGCCGACAGCTCCTTGAACAGTTGGGTGTAGATGCGGTTGTTGTAGCTGTAGAGCTCCCACTGGTGGAGCGAGAGGGCTGCCACGGCACTCTCGTTACGGATGTCGAGGATCACCCGATAGTCGGTCTTGAGACTGTCGTGGAACCACTTGATCTCCGGTGCCAGCAGCGACGGGTTACCCATCGGCCGCATGAGGAAATGGCCTCCGGGCCGCAGCTGTCGGTAGTGGGCGTTCAGGTAATGGCGACAGGAGTCGGCATATTGCATAGTCAGCTCGTAGGTGCCGTTAATATTGGAGTAATAGGCCGAGTCGGCAAAGGCGGCGGCCTTGGAGAGGTGGACCGTAAGCGGCAGGGACTGAGAGGTATGCCCGGAGGCTTGGGTCTGCGCTGCCGCCGGCAGACTGCCCGTCGCAAATCCGCAAGCCGTAAACAGCGCAACAATCAGCCTCACGACCCCCTTGGGCAGGGTGAAGCTGATGCGGCTGCCCCGTCCGGGGGTGCTGGCGGCACGCATGGCACAGACGGAGAATATCTGACTGACCTTGCGGTACTTCTCGATGATACCCTTGCAGTTGAGCAGTCCGAAGCCGTGGCCACCCTCGATCTTGTGGTCGAAGAGATGGTCGAGCTGTTCGGTGGTCATCCCCTGTCCCGTATCCTCGACGGCGATCTCCACGCGGTCGTCCAAGTCGGAGGCGGCTATGGTGACACGCCCGTCCTTCGGTGTGAATTTCCGTGCATTGTCGGCCAGCGTGTTGAGCATGAAGAGCGTGAGCACCTTGTCGGCCTTGACGACGGTCTCCGTAGGCTGCACCTCAAGGGTGACACCCTTCATCTGGAACGATGTACGCCCACGGGCCAGCAGATCGAAGAGCGACTGCAGGGGGAAGCTCTCGATATGCAGGTTGAGGTCGCCCTGCCGCAGCTGAATCCAGTAGGTCAGCACGTCGTTGTAGGCACTGATCTGGTCGGTGAGTTCCCGGATATAGTCGAGCTTATCCTCCCGCAGATTGCCAGCGGTCAGGTTCTTGTCGGCCGTCTCGTGGATGATGCGGTCGATGAAGGGCGTGATGCTGTTGACGAGTGAGATCTTGGCCCGCTGCTCGAGGCTGAGCCGCTCGCCGTTCTCTACCCTGAGCCGCTGCACGGCCAGCTGCTCGCGCTTCTGCTCGAAGAGGTCGTCGGAGACATCCTCGCGGCGCTTGCGGCGGTTCATGTGGTTGAAGAGCCAGAGCAGGAAGACGAGCAGGCAGATGGCGATGACGACGGCTCCCAGCATGATATTCAGCTGCACCGAGGTCTTCTCGTACTGGCTGGCACGGGCTTCCAGCTGACGGTCCTGGCGGGTGGTCTCCTGCAGGTCGAGGTAGAGGTTGCGGTTATAGTCGCTCTGCGGCTTGTCGTCGATGGCGGCATAGGCCACGCTGAGCTGCTCGCGGATAGATGCCACCAGGTCGGGGGCCTGATAGATGAGCGAGTCTGACAGTGCCTGTTCGAGGTTGTAGAGCGCCGACTCGTAGTCGCCGATCTGCCGATAGCAAGAGGCGAGTGTGCGGTAGGCGCCGGCGATCTGGTAGATGTCGCCATACTGTTCGAAGATGTAGAGCGCATTTTCCGCGAGCCAGCCCGACAGCATCTCCTCGTCGACACCGTCGGGGTTGATAAACTTCAGGGCAGGCAGGTTGTCGGAGAGCAGCTGTCGGCGGTACTCCGCATTCATCAGGTGCTCAGAGAGCGCCTCAAGGGAGTTGGCGGCAAAAAAGGGATAGTGTCCCTGTCGGGCCATCAGGAAGCAGCGCATCAGGTGGTCGAACTCCTGCTGGTTGATCTGCTGCTGAGTGCCCTGGGTGATGATACCGCCTGCACCGACATTGTAGAAATAGTTGAGAAGTTGTGCCGTATCACGCTGAAGATCATCGAGATGGATGGAGCGAAGCGCCTCGACAGACTGCTTCTCAAGACCTACATAATAATAATAGGTAGAGTTGACGATGGCATACTCGCTCTCGGCATAGCGCAGCCGGCGCTGCTGGCGGGGGGAGAGCAGATGGCGCTCTTCGTTGATACGCGCCAGTGCCTTGTCGGCAAGTTCGCGGTACTCATGGTATTCGCGGTTGTGGGAGCGGCGCTGGCAGAGACGCATCTGCTGCACGTAGGCCACCATGCTCTCCACCTGGTTGTCGCTGGAGTGTAAAGCCTCGTTCAACAACTGCTCGGCCTGGTCGTACTCCATACGGATGATACAGACAAAGGCCTGGTTGTTGAGGGCCTCCGCCCTACCCTCACTATAGCCCGCCGACATAGCATAAGCCTTGTCAGAATAATACAAGGCCGAGTCGAGGTTGCGATAATGAAAGTCATAGGAAAGCGTATTCAACTTGTCAACGGTGTCCCGATCCGGACGCGAACAGGCTGAAAGTAGAATGGTTGATATGATGAATAGCCAGAACCTCATGAGTAAGAACAAAATCCCCCCTGCCCTAAGAGACAGAGGGGATTACGATTGATTAAGCGCGGGCCTTGGCTACGTAGCCGAGTGCTTCGCGGCACTTGTCGGTCACGTACTGCCAGTCGCCGGCCTTCACCTTGTCTGAGGGGAAGAGCTTCGAGCCCATGCCGACGCAGAACACACCGGCCTTGAACCACTTCGTCATGTTCTCCTCCTCGGGAGCGACGCCACCCGTCACCATGATCTTCGACCAGGGCATCGGAGCCTTCAGACCCTTCACCATGTTCGGACCGACAACGTCGCCGGGGAACACCTTCGTCAGGTCGCAACCCAGCTCCTGGGCCTTGCCGATCTCACTGACGGTCATACAACCCGGGCAGTAGGGAATGAGACGGCGGTTGCACACGGGGGCGATGTCGGGATTGAACAGCGGTCCGACCACGAAGCAGGCACCCAGCTGGATGTACATCGCTGCGGTAGGTGCGTCGACCACAGAGCCGATACCTAAGGCAAGCTCGGGGCACTCCTTGTCGGCCCACTTCACCAGCTCGCCGAACACCTCCTGTGCGAAGTCGCCACGGTTAGTAAACTCAAACGCGCGAACGCCACCTTCGTAGCAGGCCTTCACCACATTCTTACAGGTCTCGAGATCCTTGTTATAGAAGACAGGCACCATGCCAGTATCGCCAATCTTCTTCAGGACAGCAATCTTATCAAACTTAGCCATTTTGTGATTTACGATTTACTGATTTACGATTGATTAACGCTGCACGCGGCCGCTGGCGTTACCACCGGCGAGAGACTCCACCTCGTCGACAGATACCAGGTTGAAGTCGCCGTTGATGGTGTGCTTCAGGGCTGAGGCAGCCACGGCGAACTCGAGGGCCTCGCCCTGAGTCTGCTTCGTGAGAAGGCCGTGGATCAGACCGCCAGAGAAGGAGTCACCGCCACCTACGCGGTCGATGATCGGGTTGATCTCGTAACGCTTCGACTGATAGAACTCCTTGCCGTCGTAGATCAGAGCCTTCCAGCCGTTGAACGTAGCACTGAACGACTCGCGGAGTGTCGAGACGACATACTTGAAGCCGAACTCAGCCATCATCTGCTTGAAGATGCCCTCATAGCCGGCGGCATCCGTCTTACCACCCTCCACGTCGGCATCGGGCTTGAAGCCGAGGCAGAGCTCTGCGTCCTCCTCGTTGCCGATACACACATCGACATACTTCATCAGCGGGCGCATGATGGAGATGGCCTTCTCAGAGGTCCACAGCTTCTTGCGGAAGTTCAGGTCGACCGACACGGTCACACCATGACGCTTGGCAGCCTCACAAGCGAGCTTCGTCAGCTCGGCAGCCTTGTCGCTGATGGCAGGGGTGATGCCACTCCAGTGGAACCAGGCGGCTCCCTCCATGATCTTGTCGAAATCGAAGTCTGAGGGATCAGCTTCGGCAATAGCACTGTGAGCACGGTCGTAGATCACCTTCGAGGGGCGCATCGACGCACCGGTCTCGGCATAGTACAAACCTACACGGTCACCGCCGCGGGCGATGAACTGCGTGTTGACACCATAGCGGCGCAGGGCGTTCACGGCAATCTGGCCGATCTCATGCTTCGGCAGCTTGCTCACGAAATAAGCCTCGTGTCCATAGTTTGCCACAGAGATAGCGACGTTTGCCTCACCACCACCGGGGATGATACGGAATGATTCACTCTGAATGAAACGGTCGTTTCCTTGCGGAGACAGGCGAAGCATAATCTCGCCCAATGTAACGATTTTAGCCATTTTCTTTTTCCTTTTTAATTTGTATAGATAAACTAATTTTTGTTTGCGACCACAAAGATAGCAAGATTTTCTGATTCACACAAATATTTTAAAAGGATTTATAGAAAAAAAATACGGAAACGATTTCGCCACATTTTCTCTTTTACCCTTGTAAGTATCAGAAATTCTTTGTACCTTTGCCGAAAAATATAATAAGATATGTCGAAAGAGAACATAACTATCAAGGATATCGCCGCCCGCGCCGGGGTCTCGACGGGCACTGTGGACCGTGTGCTGCACAAGCGTCCGAATGTAAGCAAGACGGCTCTTGAGAAAGTGAACAAAGCCCTGGAGGAGCTCGACTACCGTCCGAACATGTACGCCTCTGCTCTCGCCTATAACAAAACGTACAACTTCTATGTTGTGCTGCCCAAGCATGAGCAGGAGGCCTACTGGGACGAGATAGAGGAAGGCGCCCAGGCGTGTACCGACTTCCGCAGAGACTTCGGCATCAACCTGAAGTTCGTCTATTACGAGCGATTCAACAATGCCGCTTTCACACGGATGGTCAGAGAGTTCTTTACAGCCAAGATTGACGGGGTGGTTATCGTGCCCACAACGCTGGAACAGACCCAGCGCTTCACCGAGAAGCTGACGGAGCGACAGATCCCCTACGTGCTGCTCGACTCGTATATGCCCGACCTGAAGCCCCTGACATTCTTCGGTCAGGACTCTTTTGCCAGCGGCTACTTCGCAGCGAAGATGCTTATGCTCATTGCCAACAAGGAGAAGGAGATAGCCCTCATGAAGCAGACCCGCGACGGCAAGGTAGGGTCGAAGCAGCAGGCCAACCGTGAAACCGGCTTCCGCCACTACATGATGGACCACTTCCCTGAGGTCAAGATCACCGAAGTAGACCTGCCTCTCGACGAGGAGCACAAGGCCTATGACAATATCCTGGAGTCGTTCTTCAAGGCTCACCCACAGGTACACCACTGCATCACCTTCAACTCAAAGGCACACATCGTGGGACAGTTCCTGCAGAAGACCAATCGCCGCAACGTTCAGATCATGGGCTACGACATGGTGCCGAAGAACGAGGAGTGTGTCAGACAGGGCAGCATCTCGTTTCTCATCGCCCAGCATGCCTACCAGCAGGGCTATTCCAGCATCGATGCGCTCTTCAACGCCATTGTCATGAAGCGTGCCGTCAATCCCGTGAACTATATGCCTATCGAGATCCTGACGAAAGAGAATGTCGACTTCTACCGTCGGACCGCAATCTGACATACGCTTGATTACTAGAACAAACAAATACAAGGAAAAATGAATTTAGCAACTTACTTAAAGATTAATCCGGCTGACAGCGTGGTGGTATGCCTGCAGCCGAAGAAGAAGGGAGACATCGTCGAAGTGGACGGCCGGAACATCGTCCTGAACCAAGACACGCCCGCCGGGCACAAGGTGCTGATCAAGGATGTGAAAGAGGGTGACGACATCATCAAGTACGGCTACCCCATTGGTCATGCCAAGACAGACCTGAAGGCTGGTGACTGGGTGAACGAGAACAACCTGAAGACCAACCTGTCTGGCACGCTTGAGTACACATATAACCCTGTAAACGAAGAGCTTAATATCAAGAAGGAGAACAGAACCTTTAGGGGCTATGTCCGTAAGAATGGCGACATAGGCGTGCGCAACGAGATCTGGATCGTACCTACCGTAGGTTGTGTCAACGGCATCGCAGAACGGTTGGTAAAGGAGTTGAAGCGCGAGACCCATGAAGAAGGTGTCGACGCCATCTATGCCTGGCACCACAACTTCGGCTGCTCACAACTCTCTGGCGATCACGAGAACACCCGTAAGGTGTTGCGCGACATCTGCCTGCATCCCAATGCCGGTGCGGTGCTTGTGCTGAGTCTTGGCTGTGAGAACAACCAACCCGATGAGTTTATGAAACTGCTCGGCGATTACGACCAGTCGCGTATCAAGTTGCTTGTCACCCAGAAGGTAGAGGATGAAATGGAGGCAGGTATGGCTATCCTGCGCGAGCTTTACGAGACGGTGCGCCACGACAAGCGTGAGGAGATACCCGTGAGCAAGCTGCGCGTGGGACTGAAGTGCGGCGGATCCGACGGCTTCTCCGGCATCACTGCCAATCCGCTTGTGGGCGAGTTCTCCGACTGGCTGGTGGCACAAGGTGGCACGTCGGTACTCACGGAGGTGCCCGAGATGTTTGGTGCCGAGACCATCCTCATGAACCGCTGCCGTAATGAGCAGCTCTTCAACCAGACCGTGTCGATGATCAATAACTTCAAGGAGTATTTCCTCTCCCACGGCGAGCCCGTTGGCGAGAATCCGAGTCCCGGCAACAAGGCCGGCGGTATCTCCACCCTCGAAGACAAGGCCCTCGGCTGCACACAGAAATGTGGCAAGGCACCTGTGAGTGGTGTGATGGAATATGGCGACCGCTTGCAGAACAGCGGGCTGAACCTGCTCTCTGCTCCTGGCAACGACCTCGTTGCCGCCACAGCCCTGGCCTCCTGCGGCTGTCATATCGTGCTTTTCACTACCGGACGCGGCACACCATTCGGCACATTCGTCCCCACCATGAAAATTGCTACGAACCCCGACCTTGCCCACCGTAAGAGGAACTGGATAGACTTCTCTGCCGGTCAGTTAGTAGAAGGGCGCACCATGCAGGAACTCGTGCCGGAGTTCATCGACAAGGTGCTGGCTGTTGCCAGTGGCGAGAAAGCCAAGAACGAGGAGAACGACTACCGCGAGATCTCCATCTTCAAGAACGGCGTCACGCTGTAGTTTACGGTTTACAGATGATTTGTTCGTAGGATGAAGAAGGGGCTCATAGCACTATCGCCGTTAGGCGTATTTATCGCATTCTATTTAGTCACCAGCATTGTTGCTGGTGACTTCTACAAGATACCTATCACCGTGGCATTTATGGTGTCGAGTATCTATGCCATTGCGATATTCCGCAACAAGCCCCTTAACCAGCGTGTAAACACCTTCAGCCATGGTGCTGCCACAGAGCAGATGATGCTTATGATCTGGATCTTCGTACTGGCAGGGGCCTTCGCCCATTCAGCCAAGGCGATGGGGTGCATCGATGCGACGGTAAACCTGACACTCGCACTCCTGCCCCCCCAGATGATCCTGGCAGGCATGTTTCTCGCTGCTTGTTTCGTGTCGATATCCATCGGCACCAGCGTTGGTACCATCGCGGCCCTGGTACCCATCGCCGCCGGAGTGGCCAGCGAGACCAATACCGACATTGCCCTGATGACAGCCATCATCGTAGGCGGCTCTTTCTTTGGCGACAATCTCTCATTCATCTCCGATACGACGATTATGGCGACACAGACACAAGGCTGTCGACTGAGCGATAAGTTCCGCGTGAATATCTACTTCGTCTTCCCTGCCGCACTCATCGTACTGCTCTGCTATGTGTTCATGGGTACCGACATGGGGGCGCCCAAGCACGTGGCACAGGTGGAATGGGTGAAGGTCATCCCCTACCTCGTCGTACTGTTTACTGCCATCTTCGGCATGAACGTGATGGCAGTGCTCACCTTAGGCATCCTCCTGACAGGCATCATTGGCCTGCTGACAGGTTCGATCGACGCCTATGGATGGTTTGGCAGCATGGGTGAAGGCATCCTCTCCATGGGCGAGCTGATCATTGTGACGATGATGGCAGGTGGCATACTCGAGCTGATCCGTCAGCAAGGCGGTATAGATTTCATCATCCGTCTCCTTACGCACGGCGTGAGCAACAAGCGCGGTGCAGAGATGAGCATCGCCGTACTCGTGTCGCTCGTCAATATATGCACGGCCAACAATACGGTAGCCATCCTCACCGTTGGCGACATCTCCAAACAGATCGGCGACCGCTACGGAGTCGACAACAGAAAATGTGCCTCCATTCTCGACACCTTCTCCTGCACCGTTCAGGGCCTGCTCCCCTATGGAGCCCAATTGCTTATAGCGGCGGGACTGGCCTCGCTGAGTCCAGTCAGCATCATACCCTACCTCTACTATCCGTTTGTATTAGGTATCGTCGCCTTCCTGTCGATTCTCTTCAGATACCCACGACGGTATTCGTAAATAGTGAATAGTAAATCATAAATCATCCCGTGGATATCATACAACGCAATCTGTTCAGCCTGCTAAGAAGCGGCGCCTTCCAGACACAGGAAGACATTGAGCCCATGTCGGCCTTCAAGTGGAACAAACTATACCAGCTGACCGTCATGCACAACATCACACCGTTTGTATATGACGGTATCCTGCGTTGCAAGAACAATTTCTTCCTCCATCTGACGGATAAGCAGAAACAAGACTGGGAGAAGGCCGTGGCCGACTATCGCGTGAAGGAGAAGAGACAAAGTGATCAAGAAGAAGACGAGTTTCTGCGGCCTGACCGTCTCACCAACCCCCTGCTCAACCGCAGGCTTCAGGCCATTCTTGACGACGAGCACTCCGACCTCACCTCGCGCCAGCTGCTGCTGATCCTGCTACGCGTCGTGCGACATCTGTTCAATGAGGGTATGCCTATCCGTCAACTGACGGAGCTTGCTATCTTCCTTCGCAGCAACAGTCAGAGGATCAATTTCGATGTCGTCGGACAATGGATAGAGCGGCTGAAGCTCACGCAGATGGCTCAGTTGTCTGGCGAGTTCCTCATCAGGCTGTTTAATTTCGAAGAAGCCGACATCCCCTTCCTCAAAGGACGTAAGGAGAAAGGCATAGAGCGCATAGCCAAAGAGCTGATCGAGTTTACCGACACCAGGTCGCAGGACTGGTATTTCTCACAAGAGGATGGTGGTATCTTCGTCCACAACACCAACTCTTCGGCGACATTCAGTCATGTGCGCCGTTCGGCCAGGTACTTTAAATACTACCCCTCAGAGAGCGTTACCAACTTCTTCTTATCATTCATTCACTCCCTGTCGCACATCGAAGAGTAAAGGGATTGATGATTTTAGTGGCGGAAGCGGATGTCTCTCAGACCGTGACGCCCCATAAACCGGCTCTTGTCCACATAGCCGCTGATGCCTACGATACGCCCCTTGCTGGTGTACTGCCACATGGTGATGTCCCTGCCGTCGGCCAGCACAGGTTCTTCTTCAGTGTACATGGCAATCATGAGCTTGTAGTCGTCGATCTCTCCTAACAGATGCTTATTATAGAAATTGCGGAAGGTATAGAGCAGCGGTTGCTGGCGATAGGCGCGTTCCACCATTCCCAGGAAGCGGAACAGTGAATCGCGGAACTCCCTGTCGGGCAGTCCGCCTGTCGTCTCGATGTCGATCATCGGTATCAGGTCCTGTTCGCCTGGCAGGCACTGCGTCATGAAATTCCTTAGCTGCTGATGCAGCGGAGTCTTCGGACGGAAGAAATGATAGGATCCCACTTTCAGACCGTAGCGGTGGGCCAGTTCGATATTCCGCTCATAGCGTTCGTCGATGCGGTCGCCGCCCTCTGTGGCCTTCAGATAGACATACGCCATCTTCGTGTTCTCGCCCACTGTCTCCCAGAACACCTGACCCTGGTAGTGTGAGAGGTCGATGCCATGCACATGGCCACAAGTATCCTCGCACATGATATTCGGATCGTAGTCAGGATCGTTCAGACGAGGGTCCACGGGCTTCATGACCACTGTCCGCTTACGCTGTGATTTCTTAGCGCGATGTTGTTTTGTCACTCTATGCGTCCTTGCACGACGACGCTTATTTGCTTTCGACCGCTGTGCATACACCTCGCCAATCGTCATCATGGCTACCAGCAATGCCAGCAGTATATATAGTTTTCTCATTTTAAATACTCTTTCTTTTAAATTACGCCTTCTCATGGATGACCACCTTGATCTTAGAGATACGGTGGCCGTCGAGTTCTGTCACATCGAATGAGAAGTTCTTATAGTCCAGGCGCTCATGCAGCTCCGGGAAGTCGCCTTTGATCTCCAGTAGCAGACCTGCCAGCGAGTCGGCATCACCTTCCACGTCCTCGAAGGTGTCATCATCGAGGTCGAGTATCTTGAAGAAGTCGCTCAGAAGCGTCTTGCCTTCAAAAATATAGGTGTTGGCATTAATGCGCACGTAATTCTTTTCCTCCTCGTCGTATTCATCGTTGATCTCTCCGACGATCTCCTCGAGGATATCCTCCAGGGTGATAATGCCGCTGGTGCCGCCAAACTCGTCGACGACGATGGCGATATGCACCTTGTTCTCCTGAAAGTCACGCAGCAGGTCGTCGATCTTCTTCGTCTCTGGCACGAAATACGGAGGACGTATCAGCGACTGCCATCGAAACGAGGACGGCTTGGAGAGATGAGGCAGTAAGTCCTTGATATACAGGATGCCTCGGATATTGTCGATAGAACCCTGATAGACGGGGATACGCGAATAGTTGTTCTCAACGATGCACTTCAGCACGTCTGGGAAGCTGGAGCGGAAGTCGAGGTCTACCACATCCTGACGGCTGGTCATCACCTCCTTGGCAGTCTCGTCGCCGAAACGCACGATACCCTCCAGCATGTTCTTCTCTTCCTTCAGTTCCTCCGTGTCAGTCAGCTCAAGGGCCTGCTCCAGGTCGTCCACACTCAGCACATGGTTCTCCTTCTGCACCACCTTCTCTGCGAGGATGCCAGAACGGATAAGTACTGTCGACAGCGGATAGAACAGTCCGCGAAGCCTTTTGATGCCAGATGCCGAGAATCGGCAGAAGGAAAGTGCGTGTTGTGTCGCATAGACTTTGGGCATAATCTCGCCAAAGAGTAGCAGGAGGAATGTCAGCAGGACGGTAATCACCAGAAACTGTAGCCAGTAGGCATTACCGAAGTCAACGACATGGCTGAAGAAATAGTTGCAGAGCATGATGATCGTCACGTTCACCAGATTGTTCGTGATGAGAATGGTGGCGAGAGTACGTTCAGAGTCGTCACGCAGCTCCTTGATCACACGGTCGGCCTCGTTCTTATCCTCATCCAGGTCGTTGAGGTCATTGGGCGACAGTGAAAAGAAGGCTATCTCCGACCCGGAGGCATAGCCAGAGAATACAAGAAGAATGCATGCCAAGACGGCACACACGATTGCTCCTGTAGTGGGAACCAGAAAAGTGACTTCGTTTAGGATTTGTTGAAGATAGTCCATGTTCAGAACGGCAGTCCCTCTTCAGGCTTTGTGTCTGGCTGAGGAGCAGCCAATGATTCATTGACGGTCGTGGTGGCAGGCTTGGGCGACAACAACTCGAGGTTATCAGCCCATATCTCCGTCGCATAGCGACGCTGTCCTTGCTTATCGTCGTATGAGGTATAGCGGATGCGTCCCTCAATGTAGAGCTTGTCACCTTTGTGCACATACTTCTCTACAATCTCAGCCATTCGGCGCCACAGTATCACGTTGTGCCAGTCTGTATGGTCAGGTACCTGCGTACCATTCTGAAGGGTATAGCCGCGCTCAGTAGTAGCCAGTCGCAGACGGGCCACAGCCACGCCCTGATCTACGTACCTCACCTCAGGCTCCTGCCCCACATTACCAATAAGCATCACTTTATTCATAGCATTCAGTATTGTTTTTGATGGTTTTACTTAGCATAGCCCAGGAATCGGAACTTATAGTTCTTTCCCTTGGGTGATGGGAACTGACTGCGCTCGTCGACACGCTCACGTAGATACTCTACGATACGCTGATAGCAATCCATGCCCGAGGCGGCCTTCAGCCGTGCCACGAACAGCGTGTCGCGATACTGGAACTTCCCTGTACCAGGTACGAGCAGCACGCGCTTGAAGTTGACGGAGCCCTCATACCACCCTTCGCACACCTCGTTAAGACGTGTCAGCACAGGCGAGACGGCCTTTACGGCAGGACCCTCGTGGACTGCTTTCTTATCCTTGAAATCCTGCATCGTGGCGGCCTCTGTCTTGATGACAATAAAGTACACGCGCGGATGAACCTTATAACGTTTGGGATAGAAAATATCGCTGGCGGCATACTCACGGATGTCGGCCTCCAACTCTGGTGTCATACCTATCTCGTCAATAGCTTTGAGAAAATCAATAGCCTCATCTACTGTGGAAACGAGCGTTTCACGGTCAAAATATCTAAGATATAAATTCATCTGAAAAAGTTGTTTTCCTAAAAGAGCGGAAAACGGGACTCGGACCCGCGACCCCAACCTTGGCAAGGTTGTGCTCTACCAACTGAGCTATTTCCGCATAATCTTGAAAAAAATTGTGAAGAGGAGGAGACTCGAACTCCCACGTCGCAATTGACACTACCCCCTCAAAGTAGCGCGTCTACCAATTCCGCCACCT
>CAMNPN010000105.1 GCA_946548085.1 uncultured Prevotella sp.
GCATCTCAAATGCGACGGCAAAGTTACGACATCGGGAAAGGTCACTGTCCGTCTTTGTCGGTCTCTGACGATATTTTCTGCAACTTTTTTTAGCAACAGCTCCAGATGAGCGTTCTGCAGCAGGTTTTAGGCGCCTCGGTGAAGGCAGAGCGCCCCCCACATACTACCTTCTCTCTCGTAGAGAGAAGTACGTATGGGGCCGATCCTTCACCTCAGCGACAGGATAAAAGTTGAGAAAGTGAAACATGCGAAACTTGTATTTTTAACAATATTTTGGGCTTTTCGCCTTTCTGCGATGCAAAATACTTTATCTTACACCTCCTCCGAAGCCTCCGCCAGAGAATCCTCCTCCGCCGCCACCCCATGATGAATGTCCGCCGCGACCAGAGGTGCGAGCCTCTCTGGCAGCCTTGTCGGCAATGGCCCGTGAGGTGCTGGAGTGCATGGTGGAGTAGATCATCGGCAGCGTCATATTGTCGGCCATCTGGGCGGCCACTTGATCCATGTTGAAGTACTCGGGGTTGATCTGCTTCATGTCTTTGATTACCTGGTCGGCGATGCCGAATAGGGTGGCAAAAATCATGTAGTCCTTCCACAGCGATACCTCATTCACATGGCGCTCGTCGAGCAGAGAGAACTCCTTGAGAAACTTCTTCAGTCCGAACACTTGTCGCACCTCGTCCAGACGGTTCTTGTAGTGGGCGATGCCTGTCTTGGTATGGAGGGTGCTGATAAACGAGTCGGTGATGCTCTCATTGTGGCGGCTCCGCATGAACGTCTTCAGTTCGCGAGGCTCCAGCACGGTATCGTCGCCGGCGGCACGCTTGAAAATGTCGTGGATCTTCCGTAGCAACAGGGGCTGTTCGCTGGCATCAGGCAGCTCGTGGATGACAAATAGCTCCTTACCTTTCTCTCCTCCTGCCTGCCGCTCGATGCTGATGGCGCCCATGTTGATGAGTTTCAGGATGCAGGCCGACATCAGGTTGTTGTAGTCGGCGCCGAAGTATTTGTAGGCGTTTACCAGGTCGTTCACCTGTTGCAGGTTGCCGTTCATCGGAATGTCGCGATACCAGAGCAGGTCTTTATTGACTTTTTTCCTTGCACGCCACACGTAGATGAAGTATGCGATGGCAGAGACGACGGGCACGATGAAGAATCCGAGAATCATGGCCAGCAGGATGAAAGTATCCTTAGCCGTCCACTCGTCATCACCATAGGCACCCACGTAGTCGCTGCCTTCAAAGGCCAGTTCCTTCTTGTGCTCGAAGGTGTCGTCGTCGTGAACGGCGGGCTCGAAAAGTCCCTTGTCGAAGCGGCACATCACGTACATGGCTCCACTGTCGCCGAAGGGCTCCGTGTTGCTTGCCACCATCTTGCCGTCGGCATATCCCAGCATGCCGCCGAAACGGAAGCCCCAGATGCCGCTGTTCTCCTCGGTCAGGCGGATGGAGTCGTTATCGGCCTCGATGGTGAGGTGGGCCTCGATGGGCTTAGGCGACACGTCGACATCGAGGAACACGTGGCGGATGGCGTCGGCATCGGGATGAGCGTGTACGAGGTTTGTGTAGGTGTAGGTTGTTACGTAAGTGCGCTCACCGCTTTGGCCGAGGCCCCAACAGAGTTCATAGCCGCCGTGCTTGACCACGAGGCCGCACTTGCCGGCCTTCCAGTTACGACTCCTGTTGATATCCCACGGCCCCACGTTCTCGTACGTCAGGCCTGTCTCGTCGCTTACCTGCAGGTCGCGCACTTCGCTGCCTTCCATCACCCCAAGTCCGATGTAGCATTCTGTGCCCTCGCCGTCGATGCTCATCTGCCGGGTCTCTGTAATTCTCGCGTCTCCTTGGCGGTTCAGCACCACGCGGATGTCGAGACGGTTGAGCGTTGGACGGGCATAAAGGGTTGCTGCCGATGCCAGCGCCAGCAGCAAGGTCAGCTTACTTCTTAAATGCTTCATCCAGATTCGGGTATTGCTTCTTCTCCTCGCTGTCTACCTTCAGATAGTCCTTCTGGTCGAAGTGTAGCATCGAGGCTACTATCGACGAGGGCCATTGGCGCACCATGCGGTTCATCTTCGTCGCCGTGTCGTTGTAGATCATGCGCGACATGCGCACATTTTCCTCGTACTGCTTCATCCCTGCCTGGGCCTCTTTGTAAAGGTCGCTGGCCTTTAGCTCTGGGTAGCGTTCGAACACCACGTTCAGCCGGCCCATCATCTGTGTCAGCAGGTCGCTCTGCTGGTTGATGCTCTCCGGCGTGGCCGGCACGCTGTTGTTGCCCAGGTTGCCGCCGCGCGCCTGCACGGCCTGGATAATCGTCTCTGATTCGTGCTTGGCATACTGCGCAGCCGTTTTTGCCAGAGCGATAACGGCATCGAAACGGGAGTTGAGCTGAACTTCGATCTGGCTCAGGGCGTTCTTGCACAGTTCGTCAAGATTCACGAGTGAGCGCTGGGTGGAGATAAAATAGCCTCCTACGATCACCACGAGGGCGATAATGATTACTAATGCGGTCATAATTATACTTTTTTGTAATGTTTTTGCGATGCAAAGATACGAATAATTTCCAGAATAGCAAAATAAATCGAAAATTTTCAGTTGAAGTTATCTGCCCTTGATACCGATTATATCGGAGAGGGCCAATGTTGCCTTTATGTTATCATTCTGTACGGTTGGTAGTGTACTTTTGGCCAATTTTGTTTACAATTCAAATATTTCTTAATAGTCCAAGATGTAGTCCTATCGTGGATAGAGGTTTTATTACGGGAAATAGGAAGCTTAGTCTATCTAAAACAATGGTTTAGAGTAAGGAAGCCCTCAGCGGTGTAAAACAAGAAGATTAGGGCAGCGTACAGCTGCCCTAATCGGTGGTGAATTTTGTTAACGAATAGGACTACGTTTAGTATGTTACCTTCGGCTCCAGTTCCTTGGCCTGGTCGATCATCTTCTGCACCTCGCCGACGGATGGTACACGGCCGCAGATCTTGAACTCGGCATTGCACTCCTCAAGCTTCGGCTGAAGGTTCTCTGCCACACGGTGACGGAACTCCTTCACGGTGTCGACGCCAGCCTTCTCAAGCAGCTCGGCAAACTGCGGGCCTACGCCGTTGATGCGGAAGAGGTCGGCATGATTAGTCCAGCGCAGAATTAGCTTGTCACTGATGCCCGTTGCCTCAGCCAGCTCCTTGCGGCCCTTGGGGGCAGCGCACTTCTCGAGCAGCTCGCTTACCTTGTTGATACCTGCGGCGGTCAGCTTCTCGGCATATACGTCGCCTACTCCCTCGATGTCAATAATCTTGTAATCCATAATCTTACAGTTTTTAGTGGTTCAAGTAAAAATGTTATTCTGTTGCAAAGATAGTGTTTTTTTTCTTCACCTGCTCTATCTTACATAGAGTTTTATAATAAAATAACAAAAATCTCTGCCCCGCAGTGACCGAATGTTCGAGATATTTCGTATTTTTGCAGAAAATTCGTAAATCGTAAATATGTAAATCGTAAATAGAATGATGATTGCTGTTTATATTATAATAGGTGTGGCGGTGGGCGCTGTGGTGCTCTACCTGCTGATGGACCGCCGGATGGACATGCTGCGTATCGAGGGTGGCAAGAAAGACATCGCCCTGTCGATGAAGACGGAGCAGTTGGCCGAATCGACGAGTCGCGTGAGACATCTGGAAGCCGAGAACAAAACACTCAATGCCCGCACCGAGAGTCAGACGCGTGAGTTGGAACTGGTGCGCCAACATATGGGCGACGAGCTCGAGAAGCGCGACCGTCAGTTCAGGGAGCAGATGCTTTCCTCGCGCGAACAGTTTCAGGAGCAGTTGCGTACAGCCCGAGAGCAGTTGCAGAATATGGCACAGCAGCTCATGGAGTCGAGCGCCTCGAAACTGAAAGAGCAGAACACGGAGGCGATGACGGGCATCACCCAGCCGCTGAAAGAGGCCATCGCCAACATGCAGAAGGCCATCAACGACACACAGAAGGAGTCGGCAGCGCACTCTGCATCCTTCCGTGAGCAGATGCTGATGATGATGCAGCAGACACAGCAGTTGGGCGAGAAGGCGGAGAGCCTGACCAACGTGTTGCGCCGTGATAATAAGGTGAGTGGGAATATGGGTGAAATCATCTTAGGCGACCTGCTGGCCAGTCAAGGTCTTACCGAGGGCATCCACTACGAGGTACAGGCACGACTGCGCGACGATATGGGACGCCCCTTGAAAAACGACGATACGGGCAAGGAAATGCAGCCCGACGTGATCCTGCACTATCCGCAGGGACAGGATGCCATCGTCGACTCGAAGGTGTCGCTTGTGGCCTATGAGCGCTATGTGAACAGTGAGTCGCCCGAGGAGAAGGAGCGCTATCTGCAGGACCATATCAAGAGCGTGCGCCAGCACGTGAACGAGCTGGCACGCAAGGATTACTCTAAGTATATCAAGAACGGGCGCGAGACGGTCGACTTCGTCATCATGTTCGTGCCCTTCGAGTCGTCGTTACAACTGGCACTTGCCAACGACCCGACGCTTTGGCGCGAGGCCTTCGAGAAGAAGGTATTCGTCACTGGCGAACAGAACCTGCTGGGCATCCTCCACATGATACACATCGCCTGGGTGCAGAACCAACAGGCAGAGAACCAGCAGAAGGTGTTCGGACTGGCTGAACAGTTGCTCGACCGCTTGGGTGACTTCATCCAGCGCTACAATGACCTCGGCTCGAAGATTGAGGCTGTACAGAAGGCATACGAGAACACGAACAACAAGCTGATTACGGGTCGGCAGAGTGTGGTGCAGAAGGGTCGTGAGCTCGTCGACCTCGGCGCAAAAGAGAATGCCAACCGCAAGATCCCTCTGCCAGAGATGGGGCTGGAGTAGTTCTAATATTGGTTTATAGTTTACGGTTTATAGTTTACAGATGATTACCTTGGTGTCGGAAGATATTTGGGACTTTGACCTCAATGAGGCGCTATGCGAGATGTCTTCGCAGCGGCGGGAGCAGGCGCTGAAGTTCAAGCACGAGCTGGGGCGCCGACTCTCGGTGCTGGCATACCGGCTGCTGAAGAAAGGGCTGCAGGAGGGCTACGGTATCACAGAGAATCCGATATTCGAATACAACGAACATGGCAAGCCCTCCATAGCTGGTCATCCAGAGATATATTTCAACCTGAGCCACTGCAAGGAGGCTGTGGCCTGTGTGCTAAGTGATCATCCTGTGGGCATCGATGTGGAGAGCATCCGTGAATACAAGGAACCGCTGGTGCGCTATGCGATGAGCGACGACGAGGTGGTGCAGATAGAAAAGGCCGACGACCCTGCGGCAGCATTCATCCGACTGTGGACGATGAAAGAGGCAGCGCTAAAACGACTTGGTACGGGTATCAGCAACGACCTGAAAACCGTGCTGCAGCAGAATCCGCAATTTCGTTTCACTACCCACGAGACTTCTACTTATATCTATACCGTGTGCGAGTAGGATGGCAGCTCTTTATGGATCTATTTTCGAAAAATAACCAAAAAACTTTGTAAGTTACTGCTTTTTTCGTACCTTTGCAACCAAACCATCACGTAGATTGCAATTTTATTCAGGTGTTGAAACGTATAATTTTTATTTCGGTCGTTGTAGGTATGTTTATTGGCGGTTCGCTGACAATAGGCTATCATATATTGCATGAGCAGTTTGCGGAAGAAGAGCCGACGGCGGAACTGCAGACTGCCGTGGCCGACCTGCCTGACTCCGTCAGGACGGAAATGGCGCTTCAACTGGAGCGCGAGGCCGTGCTGGAGCGTGTGAGAGATATCTACAGGGTCGTGAAGCAGGAGTGTATATATGTCGGAGGATCGGTGGATAGCGACTTACTCGACTTGTCGTTCTGCTCAAAGTCCTGGAATAAACTGCTGATGGCTGTCCGCAGCAAGGAACATAACACTGGTACGCTGTTCTTTGAGGTGAATAAGTGGACGATGGCCTATGAATCAGACTTGGTTGATTTCGACGAGTTTGAGGTGACTGACCTGACCATCGGGCCCGATGAGCGTACTGCTACCGTCACGTTTACTGTCTATGGTACAAATACCTATACACCAGCCCGTATAGAGCTGGTGTATGAGGAAGGCAACTGGAAGATAGATAATTTCTATCACCTGAAATTCATGTTGAACATGCGTTCGATGATGTGGCGGTATCTGGGCAACAATATGAATTACCTTATTTAACCAGATTACCAAGAATATCTCGTGTCAGTTCTTTCGTGATCGAACGGGTGGCGGCGCTTGTGGCGTTCTTCACCACACGACCAGTGGCCGATGTTCTCGACTTTGTTTTCTTGCCTGTCACCTTGTCGCTGATATAGGTGCCGAGGATAGTGGCGAGGGTAGAGGTGACGGCGGTGATGATAGCCTTCCATACCTTGCTCATCATGCCGGGCTTCTTCTTCTCCTTGGCAGCCTCTTTCTCCTCGGCTTTCGTGGCAGCCTCTTCCTCGGCGGCCTGCATCTGCTGCTCGTTTTCGGCCATCAGCACCTCGAAGGCACTGTCGCGCTCCACCGGGGTGTCATATTTGCCATAGATACGGCTCTGCTTGATGATGTCCGTACGCTGGCCCTCGGTGATGGCGCCGATCTGTGACAACGGGAACAGCACCTTGGCTCGCTCCACGATGTTGGGCGCACCTTTCTCGTCGAGGAAGCTGACAAGCGCCTCGCCGGTCTCAAGGTTCATGATGGCCTCGTCGGTCTTGAACTCAGGGTTGGCACGGAATGTGTCGGCGGCGGTCTTCACGGCCTTCTGGTCTTTCGGCGTGTAGGCGCGGAGGGCATGCTGCACACGGTTGCCGAGTTGTCCGAGGATGTTCTCGGGGATATCTGTCGGGCTCTGGGTGATGAAGTAGATACCCACACCCTTTGAGCGCACCAGGCGGATTACCTGTTCGATCTTGTCGAGCAAGGCTTTTGAGGTGTCGGTGAAGAGCATGTGGGCCTCGTCGAAGAAGAAGATGAGTTTCGGCTGAGGCAGGTCGCCAACCTCGGGGAGGGTAGAGTAGAGCTCAGAGAGCAGCCAGAGCAGGAAGGTGGAATAGAGTTTCGGTTGCATCATCAGCTTGTCGGCAGCCAGCACGCTCATCACGCCTTTGCCGCCTTCTACTGAGAGCAGGTCTTGTATGTCAAACGACGGCAGGCCGAAGAACTTGTCGGCTCCCTGGTTCTCCAACTGCAGGATGGCGCGCTGGATGGCACCGATACTCATGGCGGTCACCGTTCCGTATTTCAGTGTGATCTCCTTGGCATGGTCGCCCATCCAGTTCAGCATCGAGCGAAGGTCTTTCAGGTCGTCGAGCAGCAGTCCGCGCTCGTCGGCGATGCGGAACAGAATGTTGAGGATACCTGTCTGTGTCTCATTCAGCTGAAGGATACGAGAGAGCAGCAGCGGTCCCATCTGTGAGACGGTGGCACGCATGGGATGCCCCTGCTCACCGTAGACATCGTAGAAGCGTACGGGGCAGGCCTGGAATTCTGGGCTCTCGATGCCGAACTCTGGCAGACGCTTCTCTATGAAACCGCTCATCTTTCCTACCTGCGATATGCCGCTGAGGTCGCCTTTCATGTCGGCCATGAAGCAGGGTACACCTGCCTGGCAGAATGTCTCGGCCATCACCTGCAGGGTGACGGTCTTTCCTGTACCTGTGGCTCCCGCAATGAGTCCATGACGGTTGGCCATCTTTCCTGTAATGCTGAGCGCTCCGTTGGCGCAGTGGGCGATATACAGCCCTCTCTCTTTGTCTAACATAAGATTTATAGTTTAAATTTTGTGCAAAGATAGTAATTTTATCTTATATTATCTACTTTTTTGAGGAAAAATAGTTGGAATCAACTTGAATTTGTTTTTCCTCTCACTGCCGTCTTAATTAGCAAAAAGGCTTCCACCATGGGAAGCCTTGCTGTTGTATTGATGTGCGAGATTAGTTGTACTTCAGGATCTGACCAGGCATCAAGCGGATGCTCTTGCCGATGCGGTTGAGCTTGCAGAGGTCGTCGACGGTCGTGTGACACTTGCGGGCGATGCTCTGAAGGGTCTCGCCTTTCTTCACTTTATGGAAATGAACTTCGGAGGTGAACGAAGCTGCCGGAGCGGCAATGGCCATCTCTATGTCTTCCTCATCCTCATCGCTATCGAAGCGACCTGTGTTGCTGTTTCCGCTGACACCACGCAGACGGGTGGCCTGTGCCGACTCACGAGCATAGTGACTGCGGCGATAGGTATAGAAGTCGCCGACAACATCCTGATTGCGGAAATCGAAAAGCAGGGCGGGGTTGATGGCGACACCGCAGATGCGGGTCTCAAAGTGAAGATGGCTGCCTGTGCTGCGGCCGGTGTTTCCACCAAGGCCGATAGGATCGCCCGCCTTCACTTCTTCGTTCTCACGTACCAACTGCTTTGACATGTGGGCGTAGTAGGTCTCCAGACCGTTATGGTGACGAATCACCACGTATTTTCCATAGCCGCGAGGCTCATATTTCACGATGCGTACCTTGCCACTGAATGCTGCACGGATGGTATCGCCGATATATACCTTGATGTCAAGACCTTTGTGCTGGCGTCCCCAGCGGGCACCGAAGTTTGAGGTGATGACCCGGCTTGGGGTCGGCATGCAGAAGCCGCGGAGGTCGATGGTCGTCTCTTTGGGGAGCATGGAGCCGTTATAGTGTGTCAGCTCGTTGTCCCACTCCTCATAAAGGTCGCCTGCGGGGTTCTCAAAATATTCCTGTTCAATCAGTCTGTGGAGTACTATAGAGTCAACAGACTTCATTTTCCTGTCCACTGGTGCCTGACGCGCCAACAAATCCTGGCCCTGTGTGGGTACGGCCGCAATGGTCAGAAATAGAGATAATACTGTTGTCTTAAGATTCTTAATTGTTATCATTATGGGTTCTGGTTTTAATTGCAAAATGCAAAATTTCGGTACAAAGGTATGAATAATATTCTAAAAACATGCAGAAAGTTGTTTGCGTTAACAAAGTTTTGTGTTTGTTTAACACTTTAAAGCTAAGAAATTGCGGCCCAGTTGATGTTCGTCTTTCGCAGCTGGCGTAGGCGATTCCATAGGAGAGCGTATTTGGGCGACGTGCATTCGGGATCGTCGTCGATGATCTTCTGGGCCTCGTCGCGAGCCATCTGTACCAACTGTCCGTCGCGGGCGATATCGGCAATCTTCAAGTCGAAGGCCATACCGCTTTGCTGAGTGCCTTCGAGGTCGCCCGGTCCGCGCAGCTTCAGATCGGCCTCGGCAATACGGAAACCGTCGTTGGTGTCGCACATGATGTCGATGCGCTTACGAGTCTCTTCGGAGAGCTTCAGGGGAGTGACGAGGATACAGAACGACTGGTCGGCGCCACGGCCCACGCGTCCTCTGAGCTGGTGGAGCTGGGACAGTCCGAAGCGCTGGGCATCGAGGATGACCATCACGGAGGCATTCGGCACGTTGACACCCACCTCTATGACGGTAGTGGCAACGAGGATCTGTGTCTCACCGCTGACAAAGCGCTGCATCTCCTCCTCCTTGTCCTTGGGCTTCATGCGCCCATGAACCTTGCTGAGACGGAACTCGGGGAAGACCTGGCGCAGTACCTCGAAGCCGTCTTCGAGATTCTTCAGGTCGCTCTTCTCACTCTCTTCGATGAGGGGGAAGACGATATACACCTGGCGACCTTCGTGGATCTGCTGACGGATGCCGTCGTAGAGCGAGGTCATCCGGGAGTCGAAGACATGGGTGGTGCGTACGGGCTTTCGGCCTGGTGGTAACTCATCGATGATGCTCACGTCGAGATCGCCATAGAGCGTCATGGCCAAGGTGCGGGGGATGGGCGTGGCCGTCATCACCAGCACATGCGGCGGGTTCTCACTCTTGCTCCAGAGCTTGGCGCGCTGGGCCACACCGAAGCGGTGCTGCTCGTCGACGACGACGAAGCCGAGGCGGGCAAACTGTACGGTATCCTCGATGACGGCATGTGTGCCTACGAGGATGTGGATCGTGCCGTCGAGCAGTCCTTCCAGAACCTCCTCGCGGCGCTTCCCTTTGACGATGCCCGTCAGCAGGGCTACACGGAGGTCCATGTCCTTGAGAAATTGCATGATGGTCTGCAGATGCTGCTCTGCCAGGATTTCGGTGGGTGCCATGATACAGGCCTGATAGCCGTTGTCGATGGCGATCAGCATTGTCATCAGGGCCACGAGTGTCTTGCCTGAGCCTACATCGCCCTGCAGCAAGCGGTTCATCTGTCGGCCGCTGCCCATGTCTTTGCGGATTTCCCTGATTACTCGCTTCTGGGCTCCCGTCAGGGGAAAAGGCAGATGGTCGTTGTAGAAGGTGTTGAATACCTCTCCGACTTTTGGGAAGACATAGCCTCTATATTTGCGGCGGTGGTCGCTCGCATACCTTAATATATTTAGCTGCACATAGAACAGCTCCTCGAACTTCAGTCTGACGCGTGCCCTCTCAAGGCCTTTGGCATCTTGTGGATAGTGAACGGTTCGGAAGGCTTCGTCGCGTCCCATGAGGTGGCGGCTGGTGGTGATAAAGTCGGGCAGCGTCTCTGGAAGGGGAGGGAGCTTCTCGATGAGCGTCTTGGTAAGGCGCTCCACAGACCGGGAGGTGAGTCCCGACTTCTTCATCTTCTCCGTCGTGTTATAGTAGGGCTGGAGCCCCATCGACGAGAGGTCGAGCTTCGAGGCGTCGTCGAGGTCGGGGTGGGTGAAGTTGATGCGGTTATTGAAGACGGTAGGCTTGCCGAAGACCACGTACTCCGTGCCGATGCGATAGGTCTGCTTGGCGTATTTCCCTCCGTTGAACCAGGTAAGGTCGCAGATGGCAGTGCCGTCGGTAAAATGCGCGACGACGCGCTCCTTACGGGGCCCCATTGCATAGGTGTCGAAACTGAGGATATGACCCACGACCTGCACATAGGGCATGTCGCCCGTCAGTTCGTGGATGGTATAGACCTTCGAGCGGTCTACATATTTATAAGGATAGTATTCGAGCAGGTCGCCATAGGTCTCGATGCCGAGCTCGTTGCTCAGCATCTTCTTGCGGTTAGGGCCTACGCCCGGCAAGTACATGATGTCCTGGCTAAGTATATCCAATCCTCAGGTCTTTTTATGCTGCTAAATGAGTACCTCTGCGATCTTCATGTCGTAGGGCGTGGTGATCTTGATGTTCTCGCGATTGCCCTCGACGAGGGTGATGGGGTGGCCGTACGACTCTACTACAGAGGCATCGTCGGTGAAGCCGTCGTTGTATGGCTGACGGTTGGCGGCCTTCAGCAGTTGTATGTCGAAGGTCTGGGGCGTCTGAACAAGGCGGTAGTCGTCACGAGAAACAGTCCTTGAGTCCTGTAGTCCGTTGCTAAATATTTGGCGCACCGTCTCGACGACGGGGATGACCGGAATGACGGCCTTGGCGGTGCGAGCCGTCTCGTAGCAGTTGCGGATGACCTCAATGCTTGGGAAGGGTCGCACGCCGTCGTGCACGCCTACCACCCCCTCGGCCTCGTCGGGCACCAGGGCGAGACCGTTCTGCACGGAGTGGAAGCGCGTTGGTCCGCCGTTGGCCAGCTGGTATCTCACACTGAAATCATATCGGCGGCAAAGCTCTTTCCAATAGTCTTGCTGGGCCTCGGGCAGTACGAGGATAATCTGCAGGTCGTCTGAATATGTGCGAAACCGTTCCAATGTCCGCATCAGTACCGGCTTCCCGCCGATGGGCAGGAACTGCTTGGGGATGTCGCTTCCCATCCGCAGGCCCTTCCCGCCTGCCACTATAATGACATAATCCATCTACTTTGCCATCAGATGTTTGAAGCGCATGCCCTCGGCAATCTGGTCGGAGGTCTGCTGGTCTACGAGGTCTGCCAGGATGGTGTAGGCATAGGGGAAGGCTGCGGCGGGACCCTCGCCGGTGGTGATATTGCCATCGACGGTCACGAGGTCGCCGGTATAAGTGGCCTTTGCCAGCGCCTCCTCGAAGCCGGGATAGCAGGTGGCGCGCTTGCCGTCGAGGATGCCTAAGGGTGCCAGCACGACGGCCGGTGATGCACAGATGGCGGCAATCTTCTTGCCGGCGGCATGCTGGGCCTTGAGTGCCTTGCAGACACCCTCGTGGGCAAACAGGTTGCTGGCGCCGGGCATACCGCCGGGCAGCATCAGCAGGTCGGCATCAGCATAGTCGCTTTGGTCGAACTGGATGTCGGCCTCGATGCTTACGCCGTGAGCCGACTCCACTTGAGTAAACTCTGTCGTGCTGACGGTTACCACTTCTATACCACCGCGCCGTAATACGTCGACGGGAATCAGGGCTTCTACATCTTCGAAGCCGTCTGCCAGAAATACATAAACTTTTGCCATAGTTATTCTTCTTTTAGGGATTTCTGATTGCAAAGATAAGAATAAATTATGAATTATGTGCCTGGCTTCGCCGCTTTTTTTTAAAAAGAATTACGAATTATGAATTTTTTTGTATCTTTGCAGCCAAATAGGTTATTATGGAGCATCAGAGACTGAAATTTGCCTTGTTCGGCAATATCTATCAGACCAAGAAGTCTGCATCGATCCAGAAGGTCCTATCCTGCCTTTCCGAGCACGATGCGGATATCTACGTCGACCAGGAGTACTACGATTTTCTGACCCTCGACCAGCGTATCAGCGTTGCGGCCACGGGTGTCTTCTCTGGTGAAGACTTCCAGGCCGACTTTGTTGTCTCCATGGGAGGCGATGGTACGTTCCTCAAGGCCGCCAGTAGGGTGAGGCAGAAGATGATTCCCATCCTCGGTGTGAACATGGGTCGGCTTGGATTTCTGGCCGACGTGAGCCCTACGGAGATAGAGCAGTGCGTGGAGGCGCTCTATGCCGATGACTTTGCCATAGAGAACCGCGCCCTTATCCAGGTGGAGACGGATGGCGACCCGCTGGAGGGTTATGCCTGTGCGCTCAACGATGTGGCCATCCTGAAGCGCGACACAGCCTCGATGATCTCCATCCGCGCCAGTATCAACGGCGAGTATCTTACAACCTATCAGGCCGACGGACTGGTGGTTTCCACGCCTACTGGCTCTACGGCCTACTCCCTGTCGAACGGCGGCCCGATCATCGTTCCCGGCACGAAGGTGTTCTCGATGACGGCTGTCGCTCCCCACTCCATGAACATCCGGCCCATCGTGCTCTCCGATTCGTCTGAGATATCACTCACTGTCGAGAGCCGGTCGCACAACTTCCTTGTAGCCATCGACGGCCGTTCGGAGAAGTGCAAGGAGGGCACGCGACTGACCCTGCGGCGTGCACCTTACGATGTGAAGGTGGTGAAGCGCTCTGGGCAGAGCTACTTCAATACCTTGCGTGAGAAGATGATGTGGGGTATAGATGCCCGATGACCTACGTGGCGGGAATCTTGATAATGAAGCGGGCACCGTCGCTGTAGTTTGTGTCAAGTACCACGTCGCCGCCGAGCCTGAGCGCGATATTCTTGCAGAAGTTCAGTCCCAGTCCCAGTCCTTCGCTGAAATCGTCGATCTTCGTGAAGTGCCCGAAGATCGTTTCCTCATGCCCTTTGGCTATGCCTCTGCCTGTGTCTGTGACGGATATCTGCCACATGCCGCCTGCGATGTCGCTGCCGAGGGTGATGCTGCCCGTCTCCGTAAACTTGTCGGCATTGTCCAGCATTTCCATGACGATGCTCTTAAGCAGGTTTTTGTTTGTCTTTACGGTTGTGTCGGGGCTTATGTTTGAGGTGTAGTTGAACTCCAGCGACTGGGTGGAGGGCTTGAACTCTGTGGCAATCTCACGGCAGAAGTCATGACAGTTGACCTCGTCCTTGATGGCTGTGATGTTGACGCTGTCGATGTCGGAGAGCGTGATGAGGTGGTTCAGGCTGTTGGTGATGACCATTGTGTTGTGCTCGATGCGCATGGCCAGGTCCTTCCGCTCGCTGTCAGAGAGCTCGTCGGCCTGCTTGGCGAGGATGTTGGAGAAGCCCGAGACGGCGTTGAGCGGAGTGCGTATCTGGTGGCTCACGTTCTGGATGAAGGCGGTCTTCATGCGGTCGGCCTCCTGGGCATGGTCGCGGGCCACCGTGAGCTGTTGGTTCTGTAGCATCAGCTGGCGCAGGTGCTTCCTGCGGCTCCAGATGAGGTAGGAGAGGAAGACCACGATGAGCAGCGAGGCTCCCAGTGCGCCGTAGGTCATGATGCTGTAGGCTTTCTGCGTCTCGCGCTTCATCTGCTGTAGGTTGATATCGTTGCTGATGTCGTTGATCTCCATCGTTGAGATCTCGTTGTTGCGTTTCTGGCGGGCCTTGAGCAGTGCCTTCAGTGCCTCGGCCTCGGCGGCCTTGTCGCCTTGCATGGCGTAGATCTTCGTCTGGAAGAGCAGCTTGTCGAGTGGGTTTGTCATGGTGCTGTTTATCCTGATGGCATCGTCGAAGCGCCCTTCGAAGCAGGCCATGCCTTGTTCGATGTAGTCCTCGTAGGCCGGGTTGTATTCCTGTGGGTCGTTCAGCTTGATGGCGCTGTTCTTGTTGTATGTCCTCACGAAGCTCTCCCTGTCATTCCTCCCGAAGTCGATGATGCACTTCATCTGCAGGGCTGCACTGAGGTCGCGGTTGTTGTCGCAGAGGTCGATGCACTTGTCGATGCTGATGGTGGCCGAGTCGGCATCGTCGAAGGAGAGGATGTTGGCCAGGAGCATATAGATGTTGCTTTCTTCAGACTTGAATTCCTCCTTGTCCTCCAACTTCTTGAGAGCCTCGTCGAGGTAGTTGCGGCACATGGTGATATTGTCTCTGGTGCCATAGAACACGCCCATCAGGTAGTCGAGCCGATAGAGCTCGTCTTGGTGGTCGTTGGCCAGGATGAAGTCGTTCATGTCGTCGGTCTTCTTCAAGGCCGAGTAGAAGTGGTCGTTATTGATGTCGTAGACGATCTCGTTCTCCCAGGCGGTGTACATCTTGTGCCATTCCTTCCGTGCCTTGTAGTAGTTGCGCAGCTGGGTGATGGCATTGTCAAAGGCTTGTTTGTCGGTGGTGTCAAAGTATTTGTAGACATCTTCCCTCAGCCGTTTCTCTTCTGCGCTCATCTCCTCTGCCATAGCCTTACTGAGGCTCAGGCATAGGACGATAATAAGCAAAAATGCTTTGTTTAGGGTAGAGTATCTCATCATACGTTATAGTTGATTCGGTGGCAAAGGTAAAGGATTCTTCTGATATGTGCAAATTTTTAGTCGTTTATTTTAGGTTTGAAGGCCTTTTTTTCGGGATTAGGCCGTTTCTGATAATATATTTTTATAATGTACGCGCGAGGCTGAAGACTTAAGAAGGCTTTAAAGAATGTTAAGACAAGGCATTTTCTTGCCTAAAAGTTTGGAGGGAAACGGAATTAATCATACCTTTGCAGTGTTCTATTGAGGTAGTACACTACAACAGGGTAATATCAACTATAAGAAATAAACGATATGATAGACGTAAGTAACATCAGTTTCAAGTATTCGGGTCAGAAGGATCTGGTATTCGACAACTTCAGTCTGAGGCTGGAGGCGAAC